>NZ_DBMFCD010000010.1:0-121223 GCF_056872695.1 Wujia sp.
TACAAGGTTGATAGGCTTGGAGTGTAATCGTGGCAACACGTTCAGCTGACAAGTACTAATAGGTCGAGGGCTTATCCTTAGAGGTTTTGAGAACGGAAAGAAAGTCTTGTATCTGTGTGAAGTTCTGAAGGTACATGAATATTGTATCTGGCATATAATCCTCGATAGCTCAATGGTAGAGCACTCGGCTGTTAACCGAGTTGTTGTAGGTTCGAGCCCTACTCGGGGAGTTTTTTAAGGCCCCATGGTCAAGCGGTTAAGACATCGCCCTTTCACGGCGGTAACACGGGTTCGATTCCCGTTGGGGTCATTCGAAAGGATTCTCAAAAGAGGGTCCTTTTATGTGAATTTATAAATAAAGAGGCAGAGCAGCTGATTACAAATCAGCTGATAAAATACATACGCCGATGTGGCTCAATTGGCAGAGCAGCTGATTTGTAATCAGCAGGTTATCGGTTCGAGTCCGATCATCGGCTTTGTACATTAGATACGAAGCTATAAAGTTTCATATTGATGTATGTTGTGGGTATACAGGTATATCGACAATACGGACGTTTAGCTCAGCTGGTTAGAGCAATCGGCTCATAACCGATCGGTCCCGGGTTCGAGTCCCTGAACGTCCACTTTTGGCCCGGTGGCTCAGCTGGTTAGAGCGCCGCCCTGTCACGGCGGAGGTCGTGGGTTCGAACCCCATCCGGGTCGCTTACAACTGCATAAGCGTTGTTCAAATTTGCCGGCATGGCGGAACTGGCAGACGCACAGGACTTAAAATCCTGCGGGACTAATCTCCCGTACCGGTTCGATTCCGGTTGCCGGCATATAACTTAAACGGTGGAAACCTTGTAGAATCAAGGGCTTCCGCCGTTTTTTAATGCTTAAAAATTGTCTAGGTGTGCAAAAGGTGTGCAGAAATTACTTATTCTTTGCAAGAAAACAGGAGAAACGATCGGATAATAAATTGAAGATATCTTTAGACTGATACGGGGGTGAAACAAATAATTACGCAAAAGAATTTTGTGGAGAAATTAAAAAGACGCAATGAGAAGGCTTTGGAGTATGTGATCCGTGAATATGGCGGCTATGTGAAGGCTGCGGTGAACCACAACCTTGCGGGACTTCCGGAGGAAATGGAAGAGTGCATGGATGATGTATTCATGGATGTGTGGGAGCATATTGAGCGGTTTGATGCGGCAAAAGGAAGTTTCAAGAATTGGATTGTCTCGATTGCCCGGTTCCGTTCGATTGATTATCTGCGCAGATACAGCCGGACATGCATGGAAGAGGATGTCTCGAATTATGAGAGCGAGTTGGCGAAAAATGACCGGATTGATACGCTGGAACAGGAGATATCCATGGAGACAGAGAAACTTCTGGAAGGACTGAAGGAAGAAGAACGTCAGATATTGCTTCGTTATTATGCGGAGGAAGAAGACGTGGACGTGCTTGCCGAAGAATATGGTGTATCAGATTCCGCCATTTACAGCAAGGTCTCCAGGGCGAAGAAGAAAGTGTGGAAAAATCATAGAAGATTGGAGGAACGGATATGAGGGATATATATGAGGTTTTAAATCAGGTTCATTCAGAGAAAGAATATATGGAATTTCCAGAGATGGAAGCAGCTGCATGTATCCGGAGGGTACGGACGAAGCTTCAGGACAATCGAAAAAAACATGTATGGCGGACAATTGCGGCGGCTCTGATCGGAGGAGTGGTATTATCCGGGGGAATTACTTACGCAAACTCAGAAGGCTTGCTGGATAAAATCTTCCATAACGATCAGAAGAAGGTGCCGGAGCAGTATGTAGACCAGGAATATATCGAAGAAGATTACGCAAATGGATTGAAAGTTATCACAAATGCTAAGACGAAACTTACATTTGAGATTGAGAAGGCAGTTACGACAGGCGATATGGTGGATGTAATCTGGACTGTGACCTATCCGGATTATGACGCAGAAACGTATGATGTGGATTTCCGGATGCGGGGAGGAGACCTCTATTACGGAGATCAGAAGCTGGAAGAGACATCGTCCCTGATCCTTGGAGAGGAAAGTGATCTGAAAGAAAATCAGCGGATGTATGACAGCATTTACCTGATTCCAGATGGTATGGAACTCGAGGAGGGCGATGTGCTTACGATGAAATTCGATGGTTTAAATGGCGAGACGACACATATTGATAAATCCGATCCGAAATGCGCAGACCGGGATGAGGCGGATCTGGAGGCACTGTATTCTGATACGGTTTTGATCGAGGAAGCAGACTGGACATTGGAATTCGCATTACAGGAAAGTAAGTTCGAACCGGGTACGCTTGATTGCAGCAATTCGGCGAAAATCGTGGAAGCAACGTTAAGTGAGCGGATGCTGAAATTCACAAGTATCGGTGATTTCTCTCTGCATGAGTATATCAAGATCAAGATGAAGGACGGAACGTATCTGGATGGAAAAGATTTTCAGGCAGGTGGATCCGAAGACTATGACAAGGAACGGCAACAGATTGACTTTGTGATCGAATTTTCGATGCCGATTGACATCTCGCAGGTGGAGCTCGTTGTGATCGGAAACGAACGACTTCCAATCAAGGAGTAAATTCACATAAAAAGATAGAAAGACCGCGGATCGAATCTGCGGTCTTTCGTGTTCTTATGATTGAATCCTGACGCAAAAAGTGGTAAAATATGAATAGTATTTTTGTTACAGGAGGTTTTGGTATATGGAACACAAAAAGGTTAATTTTTTACATTCTGTGCGTCTGAAGATGTTACTGGCGATGGCATTTTTTGCTTTCGTAACGGGAGGATTTGCGTGTGCACTGTTTATTTCTTCTGCAAAGGAGGAAATCGGCTCAGTCACACGTGGACATATGCGTGATCTTTCCAGAGCTTATGGCGTTATGCTGGATAATGAGCTGGACACGGAAGGTGATGATGCGCTGTCCGGTGAGCATCTGGCTTCGATACTTGCAGGCGTTCAGGTGGAAGGTGTCGAAAGCAGCTACATATATGTAGTCAGCGGCGATGGTACGATGCTGTATCATCCAACGGCAGATAAGATCGGCAAGCCTGTGGAGAACAAGGCGGTCAGTGATGCGGTTGCCAAGATTGCTAAAGGTGAGAAGGTTGAAAATGAAGTTGTTAAATATGAATTTAAGGGTGTAGACAAGTATGCCGGTATCTATGTGAATGATACACAGGATTTTATCATGGTAGTAACTGCCGATTATGACGATGTATTCAGCAGTATCCGGAAGGTAGAAGGAAAAATCGGAATTATCGTATTACTTGAACTGTTGATTGTTGCAACGATCGGATCTGTATTTGCGCATATTATTGTCAAGCCTATGAATGAGGTTTCTGAACTGACGGTGAAGGTCGGAGATATGGATCTGACGAAGAATGAGATTCAGACCAGACTGGCAAACCGTAGGGATGAGATCGGACGCATGGGACGAAGCCTTGACTATCTGACACAGTCTTTGAAGGGTGTGGTAGAGAATATCAAGGAGAAGAGCGCGCAGGTCATGGACGCTGCTAATGTACTGGACTCAGATGCCACGGAGACATCGACGACGATGGAACAGGTGGAACAGGCGGTCAATGATATTGCGGAAGGTGCAACGACACAGGCAGGTGAGACACAGCGCGCAGAAGAGCATGTTGTGGAGATGGGCAACATGGTGCAGGAGACGAGCGACGAGGTGGAGAAGCTGCTTGCATTTGCACAGGAGATGCAGGAATGTACTTCTCAGGCTTCCGACATTTTGCAGGCATTAGAGAAGGTCAATGCACGTGCCGAGGAGCATATTGACATAATTGCGGAACAGACGAATACAACGAATGAAGCAGCCATGAAGATCAGTGAGGCCACACATCTGATCACATCCATTGCGGAGGAGACGAATCTGCTTGCATTAAATGCCAGTATTGAAGCGGCGAGAGCCGGTGAGCAGGGCAAGGGCTTTGGCGTTGTTGCAAGTGAAATTCAGAAGCTTGCGGAGCAGACAAATGAGTCAGCGACGCATATCGAAGAAATCGTACAGGAACTGCTGCGTGATGCAGAAAAGGCAGTGGAGACGATGTATGGCGTGAAGGAAATCATGCATACACAGAGTGACCATGTGGAACAGACGGAGAGCGCATTCGAACAGGTACAGTCAGGGGTTGAACAGTCAATCGAAGGAATCAACCGCATTTCGGAGCATACAACCCGACTGAATGATGCAAGAGAAAAGGTTGTAGGAATCGTGCAGAACCTGACATCCATTGCAGAGGCAAATGCAGCCGGAACCGAGCAGACATCCGCATCCGCGACCGAGGTTGGTGCAATCATGGAAGATATCACAGGCAAATCAACAGCGATGCGCCAGGCGGCTCAGGAACTGGATGAAGGCATGAATATATTCAAATTATAAGTCGACAAGGAGGAACGCGATGTATTTTGAGAAGACAAAAGGCTTCCCTGCTGATTTCTTATGGGGCAGTGCATCTGCTGCATATCAGGTAGAGGGCGCCTGGGATGAAGATGGAAAGGGTATGTCGAACTGGGACAAGTTCGTTCGGATTCCGGGCAAGACATTTCAGGGAACAACCGGTGATAAGGCGGTTGACCATTACCACAGATACAAGGAAGATGTAAAACTGATGGCCCAGATGGGACTCAAGACCTATCGCTTTTCAATTTCCTGGCCAAGAGTCATTCCGGATGGAAATGGCGCGATCAACGAGAAAGGGTTGAAGTTCTATGATGACCTGATCGATGAACTGATCGCGAATAACATTGTGCCGATGGTGACGGTGTACCACTGGGATATGCCACAGGCACTTGAAGAGCAGTATCATGGCTGGGAGAACCGTCAGATCGTGGATGATTTCGTTCGTTATGCAACGACATTATTTGAACATTTTGGAGATCGTGTGAAGCATTGGATCATCATGAATGAGCAGAATGTATTTACCGGACTTGGCTGGCAGGCAGGTATGCATCCACCAGGAAAGGTTGATGATGACAAGACGTTCTATCAGGTCAATCACCATGCATTTCTGGCACATGCGAAGAGCGTGCTTGCATTAAAGAAGCTGTATCCGGATGCGCTGGTAGGCTCATCCTTCGCATATTCACCATCCTACGCATATGACCGTCATCCGGAAAATGCGATGGCGAAAGCGGACTACGATGATCTGCGGAATTATTACTGGATGGATATGTATGCATATGGCAGATATCCGCGTGCAGCGATCGCCTATCTGGAGAGTCAGGGAATCGCACCACAGATGGAGCCGGGTGATGCTGAGATTTTGAAAGAAGCAGCCGCAAAGGTTGACTTCATGGGTGTAAACTATTACCAGACAACTGTCGTAGAGTATAACCCGATCGATGGTGTAGGAACTTCTCATGAGATGAACACAACCGGTAAGAAGGGGACTGCGAAGGTACAGGGTGTACCGGGACTTTACAAGAACCCTTCCAATGAATTCCTTCCAACAACGGATTGGGATTGGACGATCGATCCAATGGGCATCCGTATGTGCTGCCGTGAGATCACATCCCGTTATGATCTGCCGATTGTGATTTCCGAAAATGGTCTGGGCGCGTTCGATAAGTTCGAGGATGGAAAGATTCATGATCCATATCGTATCGATTACCTGAAGCGTCATATCGAAGAACTAAAAAAAGCATGTGATGACGGCTGCCGGGTACTTGCTTATTGTACATGGTCTTATACAGATCTGCTTAGCTGGCTGAACGGCTACCAGAAGCGGTATGGCTTTGTCTATGTTGACCGCGAGGAGGACGAGAACAGCGGAACACTCAACCGTTACAAGAAAGACTCCTTCGACTGGTATAAGCATGTCATCGAGACAAATGGCGAGGAACTGTAAGAAATACGTGATCCTCGACAAAATTAAGAATAGTAATTCAAAGACTGCAACGTATCTGCGCTGCAGTCTTTTTTCAGTTTATCTTAATAAATGTTATTTATAAACGCTCGCACGCTACACAAGGTTTGCGTGCCAATGTTCCCGTACTTGCATATAGTATATTAGAAACTTCGACCAGATATTTCGCAATGCGAGTTGGGTATATGTATTATTCATAAGCAGCCCATTGGAGCATGTCGGTACTTAATAAGCAGGGAAGTCAATTTGTTGACTGATCCTGCGAATTTAGTACCGTTACATGCGGAAGTGAGCGAGCGCGCGTCTGCGATGAAAATACATATATCCAACGGAAGTTGCGATAAAATTCGAAGTTTCAAAAAAATATTTGGAGGGAACAATATGGCACGTGTGTTTATTGGTGTAGGACATGGAGGCGCCGATCCCGGCGCCGTCGGCTATCTTATCGAAAAGGATGTGAATCTGAAGATGGCGAAAGCCTGCTACGATTATCTGCGGGCAAGGGGCGTTGACACACAGATTTCCCGAACAGGGGATGTGACCGACCGGCTGGTGTCGAAGATCGACCGTTGTAATGCATTTGCACCGGATCTCGCTTTGGATATTCACAACAACGCCGGCGGCGGAGATGGATTCGAGATCTTTCACAGTGTCGTTGGCGGCAAAGGAAAGGAGCTTGCAAAAAACATCGAGAAAGAGATTGTGAAGATTGGACAGAACAGCCGGGGCATAAAGACTAAGAAAAATTCCTATGGGCGCGATTATTTCGGATTTATCCGGAGCACGAAATGCCCGGCAGTCATCTGCGAGGGGGTATTTGTAGATAACAGATCAGATGCGGCACAGGCAGATACCGATGTGGAGTGCTGCGCATTTGGGGAGGCATATGCTCGTGGAATCCTGGCTACACTTGGGATTGCAGATGTCGCCACGGAGGATATTTCATCCGGAAAAACAGCTGTCACACCGGGCAGAGAGAATCCTGCGTCCGGGAATGGAACAACAACCCGGAAAGGCGTGGAACCAATCAATCCGCAAGAAAAAACATATAAGAACGAATACCGGGTAAAGGTAACAGCAAATGGCTTGAATATCCGCAAGGACGCAGGTATATCCCATGCAGTAACAGGGGTAATCCGCGACAAGGGGGTATACACGATCGTGGCTGAAAAGACGGTATCCGGGCAGAAATGGGGAAAACTGAAAAGCGGTGCCGGATGGATCTGTCTTGCCTACACAAAAAAAGTGTAACACTTGACAATTAAAATCAAAAATAAAAATTCACAAAGGATTCTCAAGTTGATAATATTGTGCTATAATCTATACAATATTGGCTGTGGCTGAATATAGGAAATCAGAGTGATATGAAACGAGATTTCCGGGTGAGACACAGACATCATGGAGATTTGTCAGACAGATAAATTTCAGATATACATTTGGTGCGGAACACGAATGTATGAAATAGGAGGATTACAAAATGGAAAAAAGAGAGCTGGTATATTACAGATTGGATAAGATCGATGGTAAGATTCTGGATATCCTGCAGGGAAACGCTAGAGCATCCCTGAAGGAGATTGCAGAGCAGGTGTTTTTATCTCCAACGGCTGTTGGCGCCCGTATTGACCGTATGCTGCAGGAGGGCGTACTGGAAGGGTTTACAACGCGGTTGAATCCGGAGTCAATGGGACATTATATCAAGGCATTTGTCAATCTGGAGGTGCAGCCGGAGCAGAGGGAAGAGTTTAATGAGTATATCAATGGCGTGCTGAATGTTGTAGAATGTAATTGCGTGACAGGTGATTTCTCGATGTTGATTGAGGTTCGTTTCCCAACAACAACCGAGCTTGATCATTTCGTAGGCGAGCTTCAGAAGTTTGGAAAGACAAAGACGCAGATTGTATTTTCAACAGTTGTAAAACATAGATGCCGGTATTGGAAGGTCGATGGCAGGGATTTTGAGTCTCATGCCAAAGTTGCAGAAAACCAGGAGACAGAGAAGGCTGATAAGGCAGAGAAAACCGCGAAGGCAGAGAAGGCTTCTAAAACTGAGTAGATAGAGAACCCAATGGGAGCTGGGACAGGATGCGAGAAGCACATGACGGATGAACCAGAATCAGAATGACAACATAACGGACAATTTTGCAGAGCTTTATTAAGTGAAAATAAATTTCACGAAAGATTCTAAAGTTTTTCCTTTACATTTGTTTGTTTTAGTATTATAATGTGCCTATCGGTTGAAAGATGCCGAAATATTTAATTCCTAGGGGGAAATTTACTATGTCATATGTTGACGAGGTACTCGAGGTAGTACGAAAGAAAAATGCAGATCAGCCAGAATTTTTACAGGCAGTAACAGAAGTACTTGAGTCTCTTAGACCATGTATCGATGCGAACGAGGAATTATACAAGAAGAATGCAATTCTTGAGAGAATTACAGAGCCAGACAGACAGCTCATGTTCCGTGTTCCATGGGTAGATGACAATGGTCAGGTTCAGGTAAATAGAGGTTTCCGTGTACAGTTCAACAATGCAATCGGACCTTACAAGGGTGGTCTTAGACTTCACCCATCCGTAAACCTTGGTATCATCAAGTTCTTAGGTTTTGAGCAGGTATTCAAGAACTCACTTACAACACTTCCAATCGGTGGTGGTAAGGGTGGTTCTGACTTTGATCCAAAGGGCAAGTCAGACCGTGAGATCATGGCATTCTGCCAGAGCTTTATGACAGAGCTTTGCAAATATATCGGCGCTGATGTCGATGTACCTGCCGGTGACATCGGAACAGGCGCAAGAGAGATCGGCTTCATGTTCGGTCAGTACAAGAGAATCCGTGGAATGTTCGAAGGCGTTCTTACAGGTAAGGGACTTACATATGGTGGTTCACTTGCTCGTACAGAAGCTACAGGATATGGTTTATTATACCTTACAAGTGCACTTCTGAAGGATCACGATATCGATATCGCTGGTAAGACTTGTGCAGTATCCGGTGCTGGTAACGTAGCAATCTACGCAATCCAGAAGGCACATCAGCTTGGTGCGAAGTGTGTAACATGTTCTGATTCTACAGGCTGGATCTACGATCCAGAAGGAATCGATGTTGACCTTCTGAAGGAGGTTAAGGAAGTTAAGAGGGCACGTCTTACAGAGTACGCTGCAGCTCGTCCATCTGCGCAGTATCATGAGAAGAAGAACGCAGATGATCACGGTGTATGGTCTGTTAAGTGTGACCTTGCTCTTCCATGTGCAACTCAGAACGAGTTGAACCTTGACGATGCTAAGATGCTTGTAGCAAACGGCGTTATCTCTGTAACAGAGGGTGCTAACATGCCTACAACATTGGAAGCTACAAAGTACCTTCAGGAGAATGGTGTTCTCTTCGTAGGTGGTAAGGCTGCAAATGCAGGTGGTGTTGCTACTTCTGCACTTGAGATGAGCCAGAACTCTGAGAGACTTTCTTGGACATTTGAGGAAGTTGATGGAAAGCTTAAGGGAATCATGGAGACAATCTACGCTAACATTTCAGATGCTGCTAAGAGATACAATGCAACAGTTGGCGGAAACGATGACTATGTAGCCGGTGCTAACATCGCTGGTTTCGAGAAGGTTGTAAACGCTATGCTTGCACAGGGTGTTTGCTAATTCTTGAATTTTTAAGATAATAAAAGATAAGGTTAAGTCCTGTAAACCTAGTGTTTATGGGACTTTTCTTTATGTATAAGAAATGTGAATTGTCAGAATATTCATAAATAGAAGAAAATTTGCATTATTTTTGGCTGTAAAATTCTACGTTGAATTTTACAGCTTATTTTTGTATAATATATAAGTGAAGGAACAATATCTAAGAAAGGAAGTTGATTTTATGCCGAATATATTACCTGTATCAGATTTAAGAAATTATAATGAAGTGTTGAAAAATTGCCAAGTCGGAGAACCTGTGTTTTTGACCAAAAATGGCAGAGGCAGGTTTGTGGTTATGGATATGGAAGATTATGAACGTGAAAAGGCGGAAAAGAAATTGCTCATGAAGCTGCAGGAAGCAGAAGAAGCAGTTAAGGATGAAAGTGCTTGGATGAGCGTGGATGAACTTAAGAAATCTGTAGGGGTATAGCTTATGATGAAATTACGGATTAACCCTATTGTGGCAGAGGACTTAAAGAATATTAAAGAGTATATTGCCGAAGATAATGAAGAAATGGCGGTAAAAACCATTCAGGAGATATATGCCCGATTTGAGAATATACAGCAGTTTCCGTATATGGGAGCGGATCTTGCCAAGAGAGTCAGCTTCCGGACGGATTATAAGTATGTGATTTGCGGGAATTATGTAGTGTTGTATAAGATTGGCGACGAGTGTGTAGAGATTTACCGGGTAATGAATCGGTATCGGGATATTACGAAGATATTTTAAATTAAACTAGAAACAGTCATTCTAAGGGTGCAAGGAATGGTAGAACGTATGGGCATGCTTAGAATTTAGAATAAAGCGGGATTTCAGATAGGAGCAAGATATGAGAAGAAAATATTATTATGTGATAGTGGCAGCCCTGATGCTTTCCCTTGCAGGGTGCGTGTCAGATAAGCAGGATAATCAAAAGGAACAGGGAAATATCACAACAGAAGGCAGTCAGAAAGATCAGGATAATGTTACGACAGAACATGGACAAGCGCAGGCGAAGGATGAGAAGCTAACACTGGAATATGTATGTGAGGAATTCAACATCGACGAATCGGAATTTGATGGCGTTGATTTCGACGCATTTGTCAGCTATTACGGATTGACCTACGAGAATATCGGCGAGGGAGATCCGAGATTTCTGCTTAATGATTATAAGGAGTTACAAGATAGAACAGAAATTCCCGATTATGCTGCACTGAAGATTACGACGAACAAATTCCTGCCAGAATATCAGGATCAGGTAGAGACGGTCATTGTGGAACATGTAGAAGGAGAAACATGCCAGACAACCGTGATTGATTTGAAGCTTGGTAAAGTATTCACTACAAATGGAAACATCGAAAACCTGTCTGCCGACGATATTGTGGGAGATGCGGACGACGCGACGAAGGACGCAATCATCAATAGCATGAATAATCGAAATATCTGTAGTTGGGAAGCAGAGAACGTAGATGAGGACTCGGATATCACGGGAATAGAAGCAGGCTGTACGATTATTATAAAAATGTCAGATGATACGTGCTATGGAATTTCTTACAGGTCAGAAAATAGTACCGGAGACATGGACGGGTTTGTAAGTGATATGGAATCGCTGGTGTTAAATTAGAATGGAATCAGAACAATAGAATGGGATTGAAATAAGTTTAAATGAGCGATTATAAGAGGGGTGCAAATTGAAGAAATTCTATAATACAATGAAAAAGAGAAAGATGGTGTTTCTGATTCGGATCTGAAACTGTATGAACAGAATAATTTGAAATCGTGGGAAGAAAATGGCGAGTGCGAAAGTGCAAGAATCAATTCGGAGCGCAGGATTGAAGTTCAATATACGGATGCACAGCTGGAAAATGCTAAGAAAAGTATGGTTGATGTTTTGAACATGAATCCCTCTGTCGATCTTATGGGAACCGCGGATCTGTCTGTCGCGTATAGCAAAGATTTTATAAGACTGGTTGTGTCGGGGCAGGAGAAGGATTTACAAGAGAGGGTACTGTTGTCACAGGATATAGCCGCTTTGTTAATACTCCAGATCATGAATGGTGTAAGCTGTGATGATGCATAGGTAGCTCTGGGGCTGAACTATACGGACACGGGTAAACAAGAAGTGAAAGAGTTGAATTGCTATAATTATTAATTTAGGTTTGGAAACGCCCGGTTGCAAACCGGGCGTTTTTGCTATTAAGAGAAGCAAGCGAGTTTTGGGAAAAGTTGAAAAACCGGAGCCCCCCCAACCGGAAGCTATTGAGAAGCAAGTAAATTGGAGGAAAAACGTAAAACCAGCCACAAAGCCCCGGTTGGCTTCGGGCGTGGCGAGGACAGCGGGGCTTTTCGCGGATCATGCACAGCTTTCTGTGTGGGATGATGGATTCTGTGCAGGGACATTTGCGACAGTCGGTACTTAATGAGCGCGTGCGCGAATTTAGTACCGCTGCTCGGAGCAACTAAGCGGAAGCGGTCCCGGAACAGAACCATCACCCCACAGAAAGCGTCCGTGTCGAATATCCCCGCTGTTAGGGGAAAATCTCTTGTATAATATGCAGAAACCGCATATAATAATAACCAAGTATGCAAACAAAGACTTAAGAGACGAAAACAATTGCGTTGCAATATGAGAGACGAGGTGGATCGATTATGTCATATGTAGAATACGAAAAAGCACAGAAATTGGGATTGAAAGCATTTAAAAATGCAGTATCCAAGGGAGAAAATGAATACCTTCCGGTTTTGGATGAAATATTAGAAGGTGTTGATATCGTGGGCGAGATGCCACTTGGCATCGTACAGATTCCACTTGACCGTATCGTGGGAACAAGCAATGTCGGCAGAACATACGCGTTTGCGAACAACTTTATGCCACTGCTTGATTATAAGACAGAATTTGGTGCCAAATGGTCGGCACTGTGTGACAGCCAGATCGAAGAGGGAATTCGTGATCCAATCAAGGTTTACGAATATATGAATAAATTCTATGTTGTAGAGGGAAATAAGCGTGTATCCGTGATGAAATATTTTGATGCGGTCACGATCCCGGCACAGGTAACCAGAAAGATTCCGAAGAAAACGGATGATCTGCAGGTAAAGATCTATTATGAATTCATGGATTTTTACAAGTTGACGGAGATTAACTATATCTGGTTTTCGCAGGAGGGATGTTTCCGCCGTCTGTTGGAGCTGACCAGTCCGGATCCGGATGCGGAGTGGACAGATGAGCAGAAGATAGATTTCGGATCTGCAAACCATCGGTTCTGCGTGTCGTTTAAGGCACTTGGCGGAGATAAGCTGCCGCTTACTACCAGTGATACCTTGCTGATCTTTATTGACATCTACGGATATGAAGCCGTGAAGAAGATGACCGAAGCGGAGATGAAGGAGAAGATCAAGCTTCTGTGGGATGAGTTTCTGATCGAGTCCAAAGGCAGGGAAGTGGAACTGCATATGGAGCCGACGAAGCTTGGACGCAAGAAACTGATGGATTATTTCCGAAGCGCGACCCCGAAGAAAGTGATGGTAGCGTTCGTGTTCAACAAGGATCCGCAGGAATCTGAGTGGCTGTATGGACACGAACTTGGACGATTATATTTGGATGAACATTATCCGGATACGATTAAGACACTGAAGGTGCATAATATCGAATCTGAGGAGGAAGCAATCTCTGCGATGGAAGATCTGATCACGATGGGTGTGTCGATTATTTTCACGACGACGCCACAGCTCATCAGCGCGAGCGTGAAGGTTGCAGTCAATCACCCGGAAGTCACGATTATGAACTGCTCACTGAATACATCACATAAGGTTATCAGCACATATTATGCCAGACTTTATGAGGTGAAGTTCCTTGCCGGCATGATCGCAGGTGCGATGTCAAAAAGTGGAAAGATTGGTTATGTGGCGGATTATCCGATTGTCGGTATGACTGCGAATATCAATGCGTTTGCACTCGGTGCGCGCATGGTGAACCCTTATGCAAAGGTCTATCTCGAATGGACGACCGTGAAGGGAAATACGCGTGAAAATGTACTGCGTGAATTCGAGGAGAACGGAATCGAATACATCTCCGATCAGGTTATGATCAAGCCGAATTCACATAATCGCCGGTATGGATTGTATAAGCTGGAAGGGGAGGAAACAGTGAACCTGGCATTCCCGCTATATCAGTGGGGCGAGTTTTATGCGAAACTGATTGAGAGCGTGGTAAATGGCGCAATCAAGCAGGATGATGCTGTGAAAACAAAGGCAATCAACTACTGGTGGGGGCTTTCCGCAGAAGTCGTTGATATTATCTGTTCGAACAAGGTGCCGGAGGGAACGAAACAGTTAGTCGGAATCATCGGTAAATTGATCCGCGAGAATAGCTTTCATCCGTTTTATGGTGTGCTCCGTGCACAGGACAACACGATAAAAAATGAAGATGAGGAAATCATGACACCGGAAGAAATCATGCTGATGAACTGGCTGGTCGATAACGTAGAGGGTGAGATTCCGGACATCAAAGATATGAAGGACGAGGCGAAATCCTTCGTTGAGCAGAAGGGTGTCAAGGACGACACAAAAGCGGATGCCGGGCAGAACGATGGTAAGAATGACACAAAAGCGGATGCCGGGCAGAACGATGGTAAGAATGACACGAAAGCAGATGCCGGGCAGAATGAGAGTAAGAATGAGACAAATCCGGATGTGAAACAAAAAAAGGTAAAGGACGAGGGCTAGGATAAATGAAGATTTTGTTACTTGCAGACGAAGAGTCCAAGTATTATTGGGATTATTTTGAGAAAAGTAAATTAGAGGGGATAGATCTGATCATTTCCTGTGGCGATCTGGCTCCACAGTTCCTGTCTTTTATAGCGACATTTGCGAAGGTGCCGATTTTGTATGTGCATGGCAACCATGATTCCTGTTATGATGAGACACCGCCGGATGGGTGTATCTGTATTGACGATGATGTATATGTGTACAATGGTGTCCGGATTGCGGGGCTTGGAGGAAGCATGTGCTATAATTTCGGAACTTATCAGTTTACCGAGAACGAGATGAAGAAACGTGTGCGTAAGCTGCGGAAGAAGATTAAGAAGGCGGGAGGACTGGATATTCTGATCACACATTCTCCGGCGTTTGAGTTAAATGATAGTACCGATCTGCCGCATACAGGATTTCAGGCGTTCTATCAGATTTTGGATGAGTATGAACCGATGTTGTTTGCACACGGACATGTGCATATTAATTATGGAAGAGATTTTAAAAGGATCTCCGAATATAAGAACACCAAGGTTGTGAATGCATTCGAGAAATATCTGATTGAGATCTGAGCACATAAATCTGACCGGGGTGAAGCATTTGTGACAAAAAACTTGTAGCGACCTATGAAATTTGCTATAATTAACAAGTATATGTAAAATAACCGGTTTGCACAGAGGGGCGGACCGGTTGCTTATGGGTGAGAATGAGAGGAAAGTCATGCAGAATAGATACGACAAATGTCCGAATTGTATGCAGCCCCTTGGACAAGGGGAAGACACATGTCCGTATTGCGGATTTGACGTGAGTGGATACGAAGAGAAACCAAACTGCTTACGTCCGTTTACAGTGTTACAGGGCAAATACATGATTGGCCGGGTAATTGGTATGGGTGGTTTTGGAATCACTTATATCGGCTGGGATCTGAATCTTCAGACCTATATTGCTATTAAGGAATATTTCCCGGAGAGTTTCGCGCATCGTGATACAATGGCGACAACGACAGTTACAACGAATGAGAACAAGCAGGAAATCTATGACAAAGGTTTGAAGCGTTATGTGGAAGAGGCGAGAAATCTCTCAAAATTCTATCAGCTGCAGGGTATTGTATCCGTTAAAGATTTTTTCTATGAGAATGGCACCGGATATATTGTTATGGAGTATATCAATGGCGTGGATCTCAAGCATTATCTGAAGGGCATGGGAGGCACGTTAGATGAGGCGACTGTGCTTACTTTGATGAAACCTGTATTTGAGTCTTTGTATGAGGTACATAAAAATGGATTGGTACACCGGGATATCAGCCCGGATAACATCATGGTAGATAACGAGGGCAAGATCAAGCTGATTGATTTTGGCTCGGTGCGTGGACAATCTGCGGAGACTGATAAAACTTATACCGTGATATTAAAACATGGGTATGCACCACCGGAGCAGTATTATGCGAAGGGGAAGCAGGGACCTTGGACCGATATCTACAGCTTGTGTGCGACGATGTATAAGATGCTTACCGGTGAGGTTCCGCCGAATGGCGTAGAACGTATGGAAGAGGATACCTATACAGATCCTTCGAAGAGGGGAATCTCCGTATCAGAGCGGACAGAGGCTGTGCTTCGCAAGGGACTGGCAGTAAAGGCTTCGGAACGTTATCAGGATATCGGACAGCTGCTCACAGATTTATATGGAAGTGGACCGGTTGCTGCGGGCAATGCAATGCCACAGGCAAATCCGTATACAACATCAGGAAACAATTCGATGTCTGCGTCGATGCAGTCGATGCATCTGACACCAGGACAGAACGATGCTGCACCGGAAAATAATAAAAAGAAGATTGGATTGATCGCAGGGATTGCAGCAGCTGTTGTGGCGCTGATTGTAGGTCTGGTTCTGATCTTAGGCGGTGGAAAGAAAAAAGATAACGATGCAACGACGACAGAATCGCCGGCCGAGATGACAGAAGCTGCCAGCACGACAGATGCGACGACAGAGAATACAACGGAAGCAACGACAGAGGCAGACGTAAGTGGTGCAGGTGAATATGTCTGGCCAACGGAGCTCTCTGATTCGTGGAGAGATTATACAGCGAATATTGATGGTACGATCTACCAGTTCCCGCTTCCATATTCGGAGTGGAAATCAAAGGGCTGGCAGACAGATAGCTCTGTTGTCAAAGTGGCATCGGGCGATTGGGATTATCTGAATTGTTATACAGATCGTGCAGAATTAACAATAGTTGTGGCGAACCCTGGAATGAATGAGGCAGACATAAACAGTTGTTTTGTTGTCGGATTTTCATTTAATGCAAGAACAGACGACCATAAGGATGATTTTTCAATCGAGCTTTCAAATGGAATCCAACTGTTTACTTCGACAGAGAACGATATTAAGGCTGTTTTTGGTGCACCGGAGAGCCGTTATGAAGGAACGCATTCTATTGATGACAGCCAGTATGTTGCGATTGATTATGCCGGAGATGAAATCAAAGATGGCATGGATTTAGAGGTATCGGATGAAAAGAACCTGTATTCCATCAGCCTTGTGAATTCAAAACTGCCGGATATCGGAGCGAATGTGAGTGATATTAGTATGGATGCTCCGGCAATCAATGATAAGTATGTTGCTCCGGAAGGACCGAGTACAGACCGCTTTGACAGAATTATTACAATCGGTGACAAGAATTATGTGCTTCCGGTTACGTTCTCTGAGTTTGCCGCAGATGGTTGGGCGCTGGATACTGCTGTATCGGCTTATATCGGTGGGAAAAGCAGTGAGAGTACTTACATGGAGAAGAATGGGGAAAAGATTGGAATCACGTTGGAGAATTATACCGGTAATGCTATTTTGCCTGAACACGCATACATATCAAAAATTGATATAGATAAGAATTATTATACAGGAAATGCCGTATTTCCGGGAGGGATTTCCATGACCGATGATGGAAGTAAGATTGAATCTGTTTATGGAGATCTGGGCGAAGATGACTTCTCGAAGGATGAGTATTCATCGTTTATTTCATATTATATATACAAGTATGAAGATACGGATTATATCAGTATAAGTGCTTATGCTGATCCGGAAACGGGAAAGATAACAGATTACAGCTATTCTACGAGCAAAAAGATCGAATAAGATAGGAGTTGATGGCATGTCAGATTTGAAGTTTGACCAGATACTAGATGAATATGTACGTTTCTGTAACGATTCGGGAAAGATTGACTTAAATCTCTACGAAGAGTACAACGTAAAGCGGGGACTTCGAGACTCCAACGGACGAGGCGTACTGACCGGACTTACAGAGGTGTCCGACGTTATGGGATTTAGCGTAGTGGATGGACATCGTGTGCCAATTCCAGGAGAGCTTTATTTTCAGGGGTATGAGGTACAGCAGCTCGTACAGGGTTTCCGAAACAGTCAATATGGATTTGAAGAGACGACATATCTGCTTTTGTTCGGTGATCTGCCAAGTCAGGAACAGCTCGATTGCTTCAAGGAAGTGCTTGGCGAGCTTCGCCAGCTTCCGGAGAGCTTTAACCGTGACGTTATCATGAAGGCACCGAGCCGTGATATGATGAATGTCCTGCAGAAATGTGTTTTGACTTTATATACTTATGATCCGGATCCGAACAATCTGGATATCAAAAATGTGCTGATGCAGTGCTTGCAGCTGATTGCCCAGTTCCCGGTTATGGCGGCGTACGGTTATCAGGCTTATAGACATTATTACCTCGATAAGAGCTTAGTTATCCACAGACCGAAGAAGGAGCTTTCGACCGCAGAGAATATCCTGCGTCTGCTTCGTACCGATGGCAAATACACGGCGTTAGAAGCAAAAGTTTTAGATGTCTGTCTGGTTATCCATGCGGAGCATGGTGGTGGTAACAACTCGACATTTACAACACACGTACTAACATCGACAGGAACCGATACGTATTCGACCGTCGCGGCTTCCCTTGGTTCTCTGAAGGGACCGAAGCATGGTGGCGCGAATATCAAGGTTCAACAGATGTTTGATGATATGAAGATGCATGTGAAGGATTGGGAGAACGAGGATGAGATTTCTGAGTATCTGCAGGGGCTCCTTGACAAGAAGGGATTCGATCATTCCGGTTTGATCTATGGTATGGGACATGCGGTTTATAGCGAGTCTGACCCAAGAGCGGTAATCTTGAAGAAATATGCGAAGAAGCTTTCTGAGGAGAAGGGCTTGCAGGATGAGTTCGCGCTGTATGACAGAGTGGAGCGTATTGCAGCGGATCTGATCAGTGAGCATCGCCGGACATTCAAGACCGTCTGTGCGAATGTCGATTTCTACAGTGGATTCGTCTATACGATGTTGAAACTGCCAATCGAGATATTCACACCGATTTTTGCGATTTCCCGTATCTCCGGCTGGTCTGCACACCGGATTGAGGAGCTTGTGAACAAGGGCAAGATTATCCGTCCAGCTTACAAATTCGTTGGACATCATAAGGAATATATACCAATTGAGAAACGTGACTGGTAAGAGTATACAGTTTGCATGAACTACAAATCATGCAAACTGTATTTTTTTTGAATACATCTTGATGTGGATGAATCTTTTATTTCTTGCATAATCTATAAAGAGTGTGTTAGTATTGCAAGTATAAAAAAATGCTAGTATCTGTATAAAAAAATAGACGAAAGGGATAAAAAGTATATGTGGGTAGCCGATCAGTGGAAAGACTATGAAATTATAGATTGCTCCAAGGGGGAGAAACTAGAACGATGGGGAAAATACGTGCTGCTGCGTCCGGATCCGCAGGTATTGTGGGATACACCGCGTAAGAATCCGGCGTGGAAAAAGTTGAATGGACATTATCATAGAAGCAACAAAGGTGGCGGTGAGTGGGAATTCTTTGATCTGCCGGAACAATGGAGCATCCATTATAAGGATCTGACATTTCATCTGAAACCATTTACCTTTAAGCATACCGGACTTTTCCCGGAACAGGCAACAAACTGGGACTGGTTCTCAGAGAAGATTCGACATGCCGGCAGGGAGATTAAAGTGCTGAATCTCTTTGGATATACCGGAGGTGCGACGCTTGCGGCGGCGAAGGCCGGTGCGAAGGTTACGCATGTGGATGCATCGAAGGGGATGATAACCTGGGGCAAGGAAAATGCGGTATCCTCCGGCCTTGGTGATGCACCAATCCGCTGGCTTGTGGATGACTGCGTAAAGTTCGTGGAACGTGAGATCCGCCGTGGCAATCATTATGATGGAATCATTATGGATCCGCCATCGTATGGACGTGGACCGAAGGGAGAAATCTGGAAATTAGAGGAGAAAATTCATCCATTTATTGCATTGGCAAGTCAGCTTTTGTCGGATGATCCATTATTTTTCCTTGTGAATTCGTATACAACCGGATTGGCACCGGCGGTGCTTACGTATATGATCTCTACAGAGGTCTGTGCGAAGTTTGGCGGATGCGTGGAGTCGCAGGAGATTGGACTTCCGGTAAAGGAAAGCGGATTGATTCTGCCTTGTGGGGCGTCGGGACGCTGGAGCAGGGAATAATGGATGTAAGAGCCTGATAGATACAGTTTACAGGAAGAGATAAGAAAGGACTGGGAAGATTGCAGGAACCGTTGGATGTGAAAGCAAAACATCATGATGATAAGGAACATGAGAAGTTGCGATATGGACATCAGAATAAAGCGAAGTCTGTTTATATCACGAAGATTGCCATTGTTGTATTTACGCTGATTCTGCAGATCTTTTTCTGGGTATTTCTGTATGGAATTGCCAAGAATTATATGATCTACTGGAAGACGCTTGCGTTGCTGCTTTCGGCATCGGTCGTTCTGTATATCGTCAATAAACAGGAGAATCCTGCGTATAAGCTGACGTGGATTCTGCTTATGGCAGTTACGCCGATCTTAGGAGGCGTGCTATATATCGCAATCGCAGGCAACCGGACGCGCATGAAGTTTATCCGGGATGCGCAGAAGAATCATCTTGATACATTTCAGTATATGCCAAGCGATAAGAGTCGGCAGCGGGAGATCCGGAAGCTCAGTCAGAGTGCGAGTGTGCAGTCAACATATATCTCGAAGACGGCAGGCTATCCGGTCTACAAGAATACAGTGGTGAAGTATTTCCCGCTCGGCGAGGATAATTTCGCAAAGCTGGTGGAAGAATTAAATAATGCGAAGCATTTTATATTCATGGAGTATTTTATTATCAAGCAGGGCGAGATGTGGGATACGATCTTAGAAATCATGGAGCGAAAGGCGAAGGAAGGCGTGGATGTCCGGCTGATTTATGATGATTTTGGCTGCTCGATGTGGATTCCGTCCCGATTTATCAAGGATATGAGGGAGAAGGGAATCAAGGTTGCCGCATTTAACCCGATCGGACCGTTCTTTAACCTGCGGCAGAACAACCGTGACCACCGGAAGATTACGGTTATTGACGGATATGTGGGATTTACCGGGGGAATCAATCTCGCGGACGAATATATCAACAAGAAATCGCGGTTCGGACATTGGAAGGACACCGGTATCATGCTGAAGGGTGAAGCGGTTTGGAATCTTACACTGATGTTCCTGCAGACATGGCTGATGTTAACCGGAGAGAAGGATGATTATTCTTCGTATTCGCCGGAGAAACATCAGGAGATTGCATTTTTCTCGGATGGCTACATACAGCCATATGGAGATACGCCTGTGGACAATGAAATCGTCGGTGAGAATATCTACCTGAATATGATCAACAAGGCGAAACATTATGTGTATATTACAACGCCGTATCTGATTATCGACAATGAGATGGTAACCGCACTGACACTTGCGGCAAAAAGCGGGATCGATGTGCGGATTATCACACCGGGAATCCCGGATAAGAAGCTTGTGTATCTGGTGACGCAGTCGTATTATTATCAGCTGATTGAAGCGGGCGTGAAGATCTATCAGTATACGCCGGGCTTTATTCATGCGAAGACGGTAGTCGTGGATGATAAGGTCGCGACAGTCGGAACGATTAATTTTGACTATCGGAGTCTGTATCTGCATTTTGAATGTGGCGTCTGGATGTTCAACAGCAGTGTCATCTATGAAATTAAGGAAGACTATATGCTGACACTTGCGAAGTGTGACGAGGTGACGTTGGAGGAGATCCGGAAGACCAGTAAAACAAAGATGTTCGGACAGAGCCTGCTGCGGTTGGTGGCACCACTTATGTAGAGGACGTGGAGAATAAATAGTTGTGGGTAGCTCACAGAATAGGAAACAGAGAAGGAAGGATAAGTATGCAGCCAAAAGGGAAAAGAGAAACAACGGACGAACTGCTTGCAAGAAGCTTTAAGGAGCTGCTCTGCAAACAGCCGATGGAGAAGATCACGATCAAGGACATCACCGATAAGGCGGGGGTGATTCGGCCAACATTCTATAATCATTTTTCGGACAAATACGCGCTTTTGGAGTATATTGTCCGGCATGATCTGCTTGCACCGATCAAGCCGCTTTTGATGAATGATATGATACAGGAAGGACTGACATTGTTGTTCTCGAATATCCAGAATGACCGGCATTTTTACGAGCGTGCTGTCCGCATAGAGGGGCAGAATTCGTTTGAAAGCATTGCGCGAAGCGAGGTTTCAAAACTTTTGTTAGACATTATTGACCAGAAGAAACAGGGTAAGAATCACAAATACCCATGGCTTGACCGTCAGATCATTGCCGAATACTACGCAAACTCCATGTGTTATGTGGCGATTGCGTGGATCAAACGGGATTATATGATTGCACCGAAGGATTTGTCGGAGATTTATAAATATCTGACGAAATCGTCTATGATGGATGTATTGAATGAACTTGTTTAAGATAAGATGTGTTTTTGTCAAGAGGGAATTTGAGATAAAAGATATAAAATAGCCATACACAAACACACGGATGTTGATATAATTATACAAAAGAATAGGTCTGTATAGAGGCATAATACATTAAAGAGAGATTGAATGTTCCATATATTCAATCTCTTTTTTATTATAGGGTTGCAACAAAAAAGAATCAAGAAAGAAAAGAAAGAAAGGTGGATGAATCGTGATTCGATTTGGAAAGTGGGTAGTAAAACACAGAAGTCTGATTTTGATAATCGGTATTCTCTTACTGATTCCGTCAGCCTTCGGATATTTTCATACCCGTGTAAACTACGACATTTTGAACTATCTTCCGGATGAGATTGACACAATGAAAGGCCAGGAGATTATGGTGGACGAATTTGGAACCGGTGCATTTTCCATGTGCGTCGTCGAGGGAATGTCCGACAAAGACATCTCCAAGATGCGGAAGGAAATGTGCAAGGTAGACGGGGTAAAGGATGTATTATGGTATGATTCCTTCCTTGATCTGTCAGTACCGGTGGAGATGCTTCCGGACAGCATCAAGGATGTGTTCATCAACAAGGATGCGGATTCTACGATCCTGTTTGTTCTGTATCCGAATTCCATTTCAGCCGATGAGACGATGGATGCCATCGAGAACTTACGTAAGGTTATGAATAAGCAGTGTTACCTCTCCGGTATGTCTGCAGTC
Organism: Wujia sp.; assembly: GCF_056872695.1. Classification (NCBI taxonomy): domain Bacteria; kingdom Bacillati; phylum Bacillota; class Clostridia; order Lachnospirales; family Lachnospiraceae; genus Wujia; species Wujia sp. Next base: position 22,865 of record NZ_DBMFCD010000010.1, read on the forward strand.
GTAACAGATACGAAGAATCTGTCGAACAAGGAGACACCAATCTATGTACTGATCGCGGTCATCCTTTCAACAATCGTTCTTGCACTTGCAATGGACTCGGCGATTATCCCGGTATTCTTCCTGCTTAGTATCGGTATGGCGATCGTATACAACTTAGGTACGAATGTGTTCAAAGGAGAAATCTCCTATGTCACACAGGCACTGGCGGCGGTACTGCAGCTCGGTGTCACAATGGACTATTCCATCTTCCTGTGGCACAGCTACGAAGAGAAGCAGCAGGTATATCCGGGCGAGAAGGGACGTGCGATGGCACATGCAATCTCAAACACGATATCTTCGGTTGTCGGCAGTTCCATCACAACCGTGGCAGGCTTCATCGCTCTGTGCTTCATGAGCTTCACACTTGGCATGGACTTGGGTGTCGTTATGGCAAAGGGTGTTGTGTTCGGCGTAATCTGTTGTGTAACGGTTCTTCCGTCTATGATTTTGATATTTGACAATGCAATCGAGAAGACAAAACACAAGGTTATCCTTCCGGACTTGTCCGGTATTTCAAAATGGGTAACACAGCATTTTTACATATTCCTGATTCTGTTCTTCGTGCTGATCGGACCGGCCGTTTATGGTTACACACACAATACCGTCTATTATGATTTGGCAGGTACACTTCCGGAGAGTCTGGAGAGTATCACAGCGAACAACAAACTGGAAGAACAGTATCACATGGGTGCAACCCACATGGTGCTTCTGGATGCGAACACACCGACAAAGGATGTTGTAAAGATGACAAAGGAAATGGAGAAGGTAGACGGTGTTAAGGCGGTACTTGGTCTTGACAGTATCGTCGGCTCTACAATTCCGAAGGATATGCTTCCGGATCAGATCCGTGAAGTGTTTGAGAGCGGCAAATATAAGATGCTTTTGATTATGTCGGAATACAAGGTGGCTTCGGATGAAGTAAATGAGCAGTGTGATACCTTGAAGCAGATGGTCAAGGATTGTGATGAAAACGGTATGTTAATCGGTGAAGCACCATGTACGAAGGATCTGATTGAGATCACAGATGAGGATTTCAAGATGGTAAGTGCCGTATCCATCGGTGTTATCTTCGTAATTATTGCATTTGTATTCAAGTCCATTACACTTCCGGTTATCCTGGTTGCGGTTATCGAGTTTGCAATTTTTATCAACATGGGTATTCCAACCTACACGAAGACAGCGATTCCATTTATCGCCTCCATCGTAATCGGCACGATCCAGCTTGGTGCAACTGTTGATTATGCAATTTTGATGACGAACAAATATAAGCGTGCAAGACATAACGGCCTTGCAAAGAAGGAAGCGGTCATCGAAGGAATGAAGGGCTCTGTACAGTCTATCGTTGTCAGTGCATTGAGCTTCTTCGCCGCAACCTTCGGTGTTGGTATGTATTCAAACATTGATATGATCAGCTCCCTGTGTACACTGATGGCACGTGGCGCGTTGATCAGTATGGTAGTTGTTATTCTCTTGCTTCCAACCATGTTCATGATCTTCGATAAGGTGATCATTCATACAAGTGCTGGATTTATCAATAAGGAAAAGCGGGCAGAGCAGTAAGATATTTTGAAGAAGATCGGGCACAGTTGGAAATAGACTTAATCAACCATATTGGAAAAGGATGGAATATAGGAAGGAGATTATATTATGAAACATTTAAATAAGAACGAATGGAAGAAAACGACAAAATATATTGCAGGTTCGACCGGCGCGGTTGCACTTGCGGTTGCTTCCTGTGTCGCAGGTATCACAGGTACCGGCACAGATGTTGCAAAGCACGACAAGGAGTATCTGGCAGGCGATGACAAGGCAAGCGATACAGACGCAACAACGATCATGAACACTGATGATCTGGCAGATCAGCTTGCAGATAACGTAAACCTCAAAGAGAAAGATGTTGATAAGGATGAGACCGTCTATGTATTTGCCAAGGCAAACGGTGACGTGGACAACATCCTGGTCAACGAGACTTTGAAGAACCGCGACAAGAGCGATAAGATTGAAGACACAACCGATCTGAAGGATATCGTAAATGTCAAGGGAGACGAGACATTTACACAGAACGGAAACAAGATTACGTGGGATGCTGCCGGAAATGAGATCAGCTACCAGGGTACAACCGATAAGCAGCTTCCGGTCTCTGTAAAGGCAACGTATTATCTGGATGGAAATGAGATCTCACCAGAGGAACTCGCTGGTAAGAGTGGTAAGGTAAAGATTCGTTTGGATTATACAAGCAATGAGAAGGTAACCAAAGAAGTAAATGGCAAGGAAGAGGATATCTCCGTACCATTCGTCGCAGTATCTGGCATGGTGCTCGGCGATAACTTCACGAACATTCAGGTGACTAATGGTAAATACCTTGCACAGGGCGAGAGCAATATCGTAGTCGGTTACGCAGTTCCCGGCCTTGACAGTGGCGTGAAGGACGCAGCTAAGGATCTTGATACAGAGATTCCGGATTATGTAGAAGTAAGCGCAGATGTGACAGACTTCTCGCTCGATATGACAGTGACAATGTTAGTCAATGGTTCTGAGATGGACTACTCCGGCGATCTGGATCTGACAGATCTGGATGATCTGACAGAGGCTCTGAGCAGTGCCGGTAATCAGTTAGCCGATGGCTCCGGCGAGCTTTCCGATGGCGCCGGTCAGGTATCCGAAGGTGCCGGAACACTGGCAAGCAAGATGGGTGATCTGACAACGGGTGCCGGCAGTCTGAAGGCAGGCATGGAAACCCTGTCAAGCTCATCCGGTGATCTGGCAAGTGGCGTTGCAGTCATTGACCAGAGCGCACAGTCCATCGCAAATGGTATTAATACATTAGATACAGCCGTAAATACAAAGATGACAGATGCAGAGAAAGCTGCTGTTGCACAGCAAGCAGCCTCACAGGTTTCCGCAAGCGTGGAAGCACAGTTTGCAGCAGGAACTGACACATACAATTATATTTACAATTCAGCAGTGAATAATTACACAACAAGCATGAGCAATGCGACTGATACGTTGTATCAGCAGTATAAGGCTGCAATGTACGATACGATGGTTCAGTCAGCGCTGGCAGGAAAAGCAGCACTTGCAGCGCAAAGCGCTTCACAGACTGCAACAGCAAACGCAATTCAGGCGGGGCAGACACAGGAACAGGCACAGGCTGCAGGAGCCATTGCATTTGCACAGAGCTATCAGGCATATATGGCAAATACGGATAATCAGGCAGCGGTTGCAGGTGCGGTGGATGCACAGTTGAAGCAGTTGGCTGAAAGTACTACTTCCGGTCTTGCAGAGGGTGGCAAGGCGGCCCTTGGTCAGTCCGTTGTAGATGCATGTAAGTCTGCTGCAACAACAGCAGCTTCTCAGGCAGCAGGTCAGGCAGCTGTACAGGGCGCTGAAACAGCAAAGGCAACGATTGCTTCCCAGATTGAAGCAACCCAGGCAAACGGTTACAGCTTAGTAAGTGGTGCGAATGCTCTGGCACAGGGAACATCGACTCTGGCAGGATCTGTTCCGGCTTTGAAGGAAGGTATCAGCCAGTTGGTAAGTGGCGCAAATGCTTTGGCAAGTGGTGCCGGACAGTTGAAGGATGGCGCTGTGACACTTGCGGATGGCGCTTCTCAGGTCGCAGATGGTGCAGGTACTTTAAATGAGAGCCTTGTAACTTTGAACAATGAAGCAATCAAGAAGATGGTAAGCGCATATAACGGTGATGTGAAGGATTCTGTTGAGAGATTACAGGCGGCGATGGAAGCTGCAACAGAGTATGACAGCTTTGGCGGAAAGTCAGATAATACAGCAGGTGTGACAAAGTTCATTATCAAGACAGCAGCTATATCTGCTGAATAATATAGATTGGTTTCTAAACCAATTCTTCTCCCCCGCAAAACGCGTCGGCTTATGCCGGCGCGTTTTCTTATGTCTTTTGCGTTGCGGAAGCAAGCGTGTAGGAGCAAAGTGGCAAGAAAACGGAAAAACTCCCCAACCAGCACAAAAATTCAGTTGAAACATGTACGATGGTTAGATATAATAAAACCATATATGGAAAAAGAGGCTTCATTATGGAGAAAGTAAAAGAACAGATTAAACGGCTGCTTCCTCAGATGACGCGGGTCATTGTGAGCAACCGGCAGGATAAAACATATCAATATCGGAAAGTGGAAGTCACATGGACGACGGTACGTGGAAAAGAGCTGTGCCAGATTGCGGCGTATACCGAAAAGCAGGTCTTTCAGGAAAATGTTGCTATAGATGAACTTGCAGACAAACTGCTGGTGCATTTTCCGGAGCATCTGTGCCAGATGAATATATTCACAGAAGAAAAAGAATATAGCTTCAAGATGACAAAGAAGGGAAAACTTCTGACGAATGCAACCAGACTTCCGGCGAAGCAGTCCGGTAGGTCGAAGCTTGCAAAGACAAGTGGCAGTGATGTGGCAGACTTAGCGGATAAGATGAATAGCCGCCGGGGGGAGCATAATCGTAAGAAAAACTATATCCTGCAGGAGGGTATGATCATCCCGCCGCTCGTGGATATGGGAGTTTTCACGAAAGAGGGAAAGGTTGTCCGCCCGATGTACGACAAGTACAAACAGATCAACCGGTTTGTGGAGCTTGTCGATGATGTGCTGAAGAACGAAACGAAGGATGAGATACATATTTTAGACTTTGGATGCGGCAAATCCTATCTGACGTTTGTCCTCTATTATTATATAGTAGAAATCCGAAAGAAAAAGGCAGAGATCATCGGACTGGATCTGAAGGAAGATGTGATTCGACACTGCAATGAAACCGCAGAAAAATACGGCTATGATCACCTGCATTTTGAACTCGGCGATATCAACGGCTACAAGACGAAGATGCCGGTAGACATGGTTGTGACGCTGCATGCGTGTGATACGGCGACCGATTATGCGCTCTTTAATGCAGTACAGTGGAATGCAAAATACATCCTGTCTGTGCCATGCTGCCAGCATGAGGTAAATGGACAGATTGAAAGCGAATTGCTGGCACCGATGATGGACTACGGCATCATTAAAGAACGCATGGCGGCGCTTGCGACAGACGCGATACGCGCTAACATGTTAATATACCGGGGATACAAGACACAGGTTCTGGAATTTGTCGATTTTGCACATTCACCGAAGAATCTGCTGATCCGCGCTGTAAAATCTGCAATCCCGAAAGAAAAGCGGGAACGCAGTTTGCAGGAAGTTGAACGTATGTGCGAGGAGATGCACATCGTTCCTTCTATATATAATCTACTAAAGTAGAAGAGAGAGGAGGAGCCCAATGAAACGAAGTTTCATTAATACAAATGGTTCCGACGAAATGCCGCCGAGCGGCAAAACACAAAGAGGAGGGAAATTATGAAACCAAAGAAAGAGAACAAAAAAGGCGGGGCAGTCTTAAGCCTGGTGATTGGAATTATATTTGTGCTTTTAGCAGGTATACTTTTCATCGGCGACATGGAATATCTGCTCGGCGGAAAAGCAAAAGATTTGAATGAGATTGCAGCCAATGTCCGCCCGCAGAAGGATGATCACGTAAGAACAGACAGCTATCTTGTGCTTGGAAACTTTGCAGAGACACAGCATAAGATCAACGGAATCATTCCGGTAGGGAAAGAACAGCATTATGCGATTGTCCTTGGCGATGATAGCATGACGGATATTTCCGAGGCAAAGGTGATTGTGCTTACAGTCAAAAACAAGAAGACAATCGAAAAACTCGATGAACTTGCAAATGATGATAATGCAAACTTCAGCGATGCAATTGCGATTGAAGGACAGATCCGTACACTGGATCCGGAAATCGAAGGCTATTACAGAGATGCACTGGCGTCATCCGGCATTACAGATTACTGCGATTATTATACAGTCGCAGTCGATGCAACCCAGACAAGATTATTCGGCTGGCTTCTGGTGATTGGTGTGCTGGCAATCGGTGTGCTCTGCATTGTAGCGTTTGCAAAGATTAACAAGCAGATCAAGAATGAGAAGAATCTTGCTTATACAAATGCAACACCGGCGATGGGACAGCCGGGCAATCCGTATGTAAATCCGGTAACCGGACAGCCGTATGATGCAGGCGTAGTAAATCCAGTCACGGGACAGACGTACAACCAGACACCGGATGGAACCTCAAGTGTTCCATATACACCGGGACAGAATACAGACAACACCCCATATTCATAACAAGTGTATTATTATAGAAGAAACACACAAAAATATCAAAAAGATACGGAATCTGGCAGACAATACCAGCGTATCGAAAAAAATACAAAAAAATAAAAAAAACTCTTGCATTTACAGGTGGTATTGAGTATAATAACCCTTGCTGTGACATTGATAGCGTAGAAGCGAAGGTTGCTATGTAAGACATAGGTTTTTCGTGGAGCGAATGTCAATTAACGATAACTGGCGACAAGTCACTGTACTCAATAACCATCTGGCAATGCCAGAGATGACGTGTGAAGATATCTGAAACACTTCAGTGTGAGATAAGATAAGAAACACACGGGAAAGTTGTACAGTCACCACTTGTCGTACTACAAAAAGTGCGAAAAGGAGGCGGCTTTTTTTATGGCAAGTCAAGTAATGAGAATCACATTGAAGGCGTACGATCACAAGTTAATCGATCAGGCTGCAAAGCAGATCATCGAGACGATCAAGAGTACAGGAGCAAAGGTTTCAGGTCCTGTTCCAATGCCTACAAAGGTTGAGAAGATCACAATCCTCAGAGCTGTTCATAAGTATAAGGATTCCAGAGAACAGTTCGAGCAGAGAACTCACAAGAGACTCATTGATGTACTTACACCATCACAGAAGACAATCGATGCTCTTCAGAAGCTTGATGTTTCAGCTGGTGTATATGTTAATGTAAAGATGAAGTAATTCATCAAATCAAAAAGTTTATTGCAGTACCTAATTACGCGAAAGCGAATTTAGAATGATTGCTCCGGCAATCCGCTGTGAATTAAAATTAGGAGGAAAAATTTCATGAAGAAGGCTATTTTAGCAACAAAAGTCGGAATGACTCAAATCTTCAACGAAGATGGTGTTTTAACACCAGTAACAGTTTTACAGGCTGGACCATGTGTTGTAACTCAGGTAAAGACAGTTGACAACGACGGTTACGATGCAGTACAGGTTGGTTTCGGCGAAAAGAAAGAAAGAGTAACAACAAAGGATGTTTCTGGAAAGAAAGTAATCAGAAACCCACATGGCGCTGGTAAGGCAGAGGTTGGTCACTTCAAGAAGGCTGGCACAACACCTAAGAAGTTTGTTCGTGAGTTCAGACTTGAGAACGTAGCTGATTACAACGCAGGTGATGAGATCAAGGCTGATATCTTTGCAGAGGGTGACAAGATTGATGTTACTGCAAAGTCAAAGGGTAAGGGATACGCAGGCGGTATCAAGAGATTCGGTATGAAGTCTGGTCCTTCTGCTCACGGTTCCAAGTATCATCGTCATGCAGGTTCCAATGGTTCTGCAACAACACCAGGTAGAGTATTCAAGGGTAAGAAGATGCCTGGACATATGGGTAATGTAAGAGTTACAGTACAGAACCTTGAGATTGTTAAGATAGATGTAGAGAACAACGTAATTTTGGTAAAGGGTGCCGTACCTGGACCAAAGAAATCATTAGTAATGATTAAGGAAACAGTAAAGACTGGCAAATAAGCCGGGCTTTCAGGAAGGAGGATCATTAGATGGCAACAGTAGCAGTTTATAACATCGAAGGTAAAGAAGTAGACAAGCTTGAGCTTAACGACAACGTATTCGGTGTTGAGATAAATGAGCATTTAGTACATCTGGCAGTTGTAAGCCAGTTAGCAAACGGTCGTCAGGGTACACAGAGCGCAAAGACACGTTCTGAAGTATCAGGTGGCGGAAGAAAGCCTTGGAGACAGAAGGGAACAGGTCATGCAAGACAGGGTTCTACAAGATCTCCACAGTGGACAGGCGGTGGCGTTGTATTTGCACCAAAGCCAAGAGATTATTCTATGAAGATGAACAAGAGAGAGAAGCAGATCGCTATCAAGTCTGCACTCACATCAAAGGTTCAGGATTCTAAGCTTATCGTAGTTGATGAGTTCAAGCTTGATGAGATTAAGACATCTAAGTTTGTACAGATCCTTGACAACTTAAAGGCTCCTAAGGCTTTGGTTGTAACAAAGGATAAGGATGAGAAGGTTGTTCTTTCAGCAAGAAACATCCCAACAGTTAAGACAACTATGACAAATTCAATTAACGTATATGACATTCTTAAGTATGATTCGCTTGTAATCACTAAGGATGCTGTTGCAGCAATCGAGGAGGTGTATGCATAATGGCAGATATTAAGTATTATGACGTTATCCTTAAGCCGGTTCTTACAGAGAAGAGTATGAACGCTATGGCTGAGAAGAAGTACACTTTCCTTGTTCATCCGGAAGCTACCAAGGCTCAGGTTAAGGAAGCTGTAGAGAAGATGTTCGAGGGAGCAAAGGTTGCTAAGGTCAACACAATGAACCAGGATGGTAAGACAAAGAGACGTGGAATGACCTACGGCAAGACAGCAAAGACTAAGAAGGCAATCGTTCAGCTTACAGCTGAGAGCGCTGACATCGAGTTATTCGAAGGTCTTTAAGATTTAACACTATGTGCAATAAAAGCACGATAATAAATTGAGATTCGAAAGGAGAACAACAATGGGAATTAAGTCATATAACCCATATACACCTTCCAGACGAAACATGACAGGTCTTGATTTCGTTGAGATTACAAAGAGTGTTCCTGAGAAGTCTCTTCTTGCAAAGAAGGATAAGACAGCAGGACGTAATAACCAGGGTAAGATTACAGTAAGACATCACGGCGGTGGAAACAGACAGAAGTACAGAATGATCGACTTCAAGAGAACAAAGGATGATATCCCTGCTAAGGTAGCTGCAATCGAGTACGATCCAAACAGAACAGCAAACATCGCACTGCTTCACTATGCAGACGGTGAGAAGGCATACATCATTGCTCCAGTTGGACTTAAGGTTGGCGACGAGCTTATGAATGGTGCAAATGCAGAAATCAAGGTTGGTAACTGCTTACCACTTGCAAATATCCCAGTTGGTACTGAGATTCACAATATTGAGCTTTATCCTGGAAAGGGCGCACAGCTTGTACGTTCCGCAGGTAACTCCGCTCAGCTCATGGCAAAGGAAGGCAAGTATGCAACACTCAGACTTCCATCCGGAGAAATGAGAATGGTTCCTATCGTTTGCCGTGCAACAATCGGTCAGGTTGGTAATATCGAGCACGGACTTGTTAACATCGGTAAAGCAGGACGTAAGCGTCACATGGGTGTCCGCCCAACAGTACGTGGTTCTGTTATGAACCCGAACGATCACCCACATGGTGGTGGTGAAGGTAGAGCACCGATCGGTCGTTCTGGCCCATCTACTCCTTGGGGTAAGCCGGCACTGGGACTTAAGACCAGAAAGAAGAACAAGCAGTCTAACAAGTATATTGTAAGAACAAGAGACGGTAAGAACGTTAAGTAAGGAGGTAAGTTATGGCTCGTTCATTAAAGAAAGGACCATTTGCAGATGGTTATTTGTTAAAGAAGATAGATGCTATGAACGCTGACAACAAGAAGGACGTCATTAAGACATGGTCACGTCGTTCAACAATCTTCCCATCATTCGTTGGTCATACAATCGCTGTATATGATGGAAGAAAGCATGTGCCTGTATATGTAACTGAGGATATGGTTGGTCATAAGCTCGGTGAGTTCGTTGCAACAAGAACATACAGAGGACATGGCAAGGATGAGAAGAAGGGTAAGAAGAGATAAGTCGAAAGGAGGACACATTCATGGCAAAAGGACATAGATCCCAGATTAAGAGACTCAGAAATGAGAATAAGGATACAAGACCTAAGGCTACTGTTTCATACGCTAGAGTATCAGTAACAAAGGCATGTTTCGTATTAGATGCGATCAGAGGCAAGGATGTAACTTCAGCACTTGGTATTCTTGCTTACAACAATCGTTATGCATCAAAGGTAATTGAGAAGTTATTGAAGTCCGCTATTGCGAATGCAGAGAACAACAACGGTATGAAGGTAGAAGATCTTTACATCGCTGAGTGTTATGCAAACAAAGGACCAACAATGAAGAGAATTCAGCCGAGAGCACAGGGTAGAGCTTACAGAATCGAGAAGAGAACAAGCCACATCACTGTTGTGCTGGATGCAAGATAGGAGGTAAGCAATGGGACAGAAAGTTAATCCACATGGTTTAAGAGTCGGAATCATCAAGGATTGGGATTCAAAGTGGTATGCTGATACCAAGGACGGAGAATTCTCAGACAACCTTGTTGAGGACTATAAAATTCGTGAGTTTTTAAAGAAAGAGCTTTACTCAGCAAACATCTCTAAGATCGAGATCGAGAGAACTGCTGATAAGGTAAGAGTAAACTTATATACAGCTAAGCCTGGTGTAGTAATCGGTAAGGGCGGCGCTGGAATCAACGAGATCAAGGCTAAGCTTCAGAAGCTTACTTCAAAGAAGCTTTTCATCGACATCAAGGAGATTAAGAAGCCGGATCTTGATGCTCAGTTAGTAGCAGAGAACATTGCACAGCAGCTTGAGAATCGTATCTCATTCAGACGTGCTATGAAGTCTTGCATGAGCAGAACAATGAAGATGGGCGCACTTGGTATCAAGGCTTGCTGTTCAGGACGTCTTGGTGGTGCAGATATGGCTAGAACAGAGTTCTATACAGAGGGTAAGATTCCTCTTCAGACTCTTCGTGCTAACATCGATTATGGTTTTGCTGAGGCAAACACAACTTACGGTAAAGTTGGTGTTAAGGTATGGGTTTACCACGGTGAAGTACTTCCTACTAAAGGAAACAAGGAAGGGAGCGATAAATAATGTTAATGCCTAAGAGAGTAAAGCGTCGTAAGCAGTTCAGAGGCACTATGGCTGGTAAGGCGCTTCGTGGAAATAAGATTACAAACGGTGAATATGGTATCGTAGCGCTTGAGCCTGCTTGGATCAAGTCCAATCAGATCGAGGCTGCCCGTATCGCTATGACAAGATATGTAAAGCGTAATGGTAAAGTCTGGATCAAGATTTTCCCTGACAAGCCGGTAACAGCAAAGCCTGCTGAAACTCGTATGGGTTCTGGTAAGGGTGCTCTGGAGTACTGGGTAGCAGTCGTTAAGCCAGGCAGAGTTATGTTTGAAATCGCAGGTGTGCCAGAGGAGACAGCAAAGGAAGCTCTTCGTCTCGCTACACACAAGCTGCCTGTAAAGTGTAAGATCGTATCAAAAGCAGATTTAGACAAGGAGGTTAATGGCGGTGAAGCTTAAGGATTATAAGAACGAATTAAACGCAAAGTCTCTGGAAGAATTACAGAGCGAGTTAGTAGCTGCTAAGAAGGAATTATTCAACTTGAGATTCCAGAACGCCACTAACCAGCTTGAGAATACAAGCAGAATTAAGGTTGTTCGTAAGAACATTGCCAGAATTCAGACATTGATCGCTCAGAAGGCGAACGCATAATTATCGTAAAAGGAGGAACATATTGTGGACAGAAATCTGAGAAAAACACGTGTAGGTTTAGTTACAAGTGATAAGATGGACAAGACAATCGTTGTGTCAATCGTTGATAATGTAAAGCATCCTCTTTACGGTAAGATTGTAAAGAGAACTTACAAGCTCAAGGCACATGATGAGAATAATGAGTGTAAAGTTGGCGATAGAGTAAGAGTAATGGAGACAAGACCTTTGTCAAAGGATAAGAGATGGAGACTTGTCGAGATTATCGAGAAGGCTAAGTAAGGAGGCGCAGACAAAATGGTACAGCAGGAAACAAGACTTAGAGTTGCTGATAATACAGGTGCTAAGGAAATCCTCTGCATTCGTGTATTAGGCGGTTCTACAAGAAGATATGCAAATATCGGTGATGTCATCGTTGCCTCAGTCAAAGACGCAACACCAGGCGGAGTTGTAAAAAAAGGTGATGTTGTGAAAGCCGTAGTTGTACGTTCTAAGAAGGGTGCTCGTCGTAAGGACGGTTCCTACATCAAGTTTGATGAGAACGCAGCAGTTATTATTAAGGATGACGGAAATCCAAGAGGAACACGTATTTTTGGACCTGTCGCTAGAGAATTGAGAGACAAGAAGTTCATGAAGATCGTGTCTCTTGCACCAGAAGTATTATAGGAGGTAGCGACGATGGCAACTATGAAGATTAAAAAAGACGATATGGTTCAGGTCATTGCCGGTAAGGATAAGGGCAAAGAAGGTAAGGTATTATCTGTTGATGCTAAGAACAACAAGGTACTTGTTGAGGGTGTAAACATCGTTCACAAGCACAGCAAGCCAAGCATGCAGAACCAGCAGGGCGGAATCATTGATAAGGAAGCTCCTATCGACCTTTCAAACGTTATGTATCTCTACAAGGGCAAGCCAGTTCGCGTAGGCTTCCAGGGTGAGAAGAAAGATAAGGTCAGAGTAGCCAAGATCGATGGCAAGACAGAAGTTATCGATTAATATAGGGAAGGAGGCAGAAGATTTTGAGCAGACTTAGAGATTTATATAGCAACGAAATTAAAGATGCTATGGTTAAGAAGTTTGGATATAAGAATGTAATGCAGATTCCAAAGCTTGATAAGATCGTTATCAACATGGGCGTTGGAGAAGCAAAGGAAAACGCAAAGGTTTTAGATACTGCAATCAAGGATCTTGAGACAATCACAGGTCAGAAGGCAGTTGTAACACGTGCTAAGAAGTCCGTAGCGAACTTCAAGTTAAGAGAAGGTATGCCAATCGGATGTAAGGTAACACTTCGTGGCGAGAAGATGTATGAGTTTACAGACAGACTTGTAAACCTTGCACTTCCACGAGTACGTGACTTTAGAGGTGTAAATCCAGATGCTTTTGATGGTAGAGGTAACTATGCATTGGGTATCAAGGAGCAGCTTATTTTCCCTGAAATCGAGTACGATAAGGTTGATAAGGTAAGAGGTATGGATATCATCTTCGTTACCACAGCTGAGACAGACGAGGAAGCTCGTGAGTTATTGACTTTGTTCGGTATGCCATTTAAGAAGTAGGAGGAAATGAACTATGGCTAAAACATCTATGAAGGTTAAGCAGCAGCGTCCTCAGAAGTTTTCTACCAGAGAGTACACTCGTTGCAAGATTTGTGGTCGTCCACATTCAGTTTTGAGAAAATATGGAATTTGTAGAGTATGTTTCCGTGAGTTAGCATACAAGGGACAGATACCAGGCGTTAAGAAGTCAAGCTGGTAAGAGTGAAGAAGAATAAGGAGGAAACAAAGCTATGTCAATGAGCGATCCAATTGCAGATATGCTTACAAGAATCCGTAATGCAAATACTGCAAAACATGATACAGTAGATATACCTGCTTCTAAGATGAAGCTGGCGATTGCAGACATTCTCCTCAAGGAAGGTTATGTCAAGGCAGTTGACGTTGTTGAGGAAGGAAACTTCAAGACAATCAAGATTACACTTAAGTATGGTGCAAACAAGAACGAGAAGATCCTTACAGGTCTTAAGAGAATCTCTAAGCCGGGTCTTCGTGTATATGCATCAAAGGATGAGCTTCCAAAGGTACTCGGTGGCCTCGGTACAGCAATCATCTCTACAAATAAGGGTGTATTAACAGACAAGGAAGCAAGAAAAGAAAATGTTGGTGGAGAAGTACTGGCTTTCATTTGGTAGTCGGGATTTTCCACAAGAGAATAATTAAGGAGGACAAGGCGAAATGTCACGAATCGGAAGAATGCCTATCGCTATTCCGGCAGGCGTAACTGTTGAGATAGCAGAAAATAATAAGGTGACTGTAAAGGGACCAAAAGGAACTCTTGAGAGAGTACTTCCAGCAGAGATGGAGATCAAGCAGGAAGGCGAAGAGATCCTCGTAAACAGACCAAACGACTTGAAGAAGATGCGTTCACTTCATGGTCTTACAAGAACTCTCATCCACAACATGGTAGTCGGTGTAACTGAGGGTTATACAAAGGTTTTGGAAGTTAATGGTGTTGGTTACAGAGCAGCTAAGCAGGGTAACAAGCTGAACCTTGCACTTGGTTACTCTCATCCAGTTGAGATGGTTGATCCAGAAGGTATCACAACAACTGTAGATGGTAACAAGATCACTGTTAGCGGTATCGACAAGGAAAAGGTTGGCCAGTATGCTGCCGAAATCCGTGAGAAGAGAGCCCCAGAACCATATAAGGGCAAGGGTATCAAGTACGTTGATGAAGTTATCAGACGTAAAGTTGGTAAGACTGGTAAGAAATAATAAGGGAGTGAAAAGATATGATTAAAAAGGAATCAAGAAGTGCTATTCGTATTAAGAAGCATTTAAGAGTTCGTAACCGTTTTAGCGGCACTGCTGAAAGACCAAGACTTGCTGTATTCAGAAGTAATAATCATATGTACGCTCAGATTATTGACGATACAGTTGGTAACACTTTAGTGTCAGCTTCAACAGTTCAGAAGGACGTAAAGGATCAGTTAGAGAAGACAAATGATGTAGCAGCAGCTGCTTATCTTGGCAAGGTAATTGCACAGAAGGCACTTGATGCTGGCATCAAAGAAGTAGTCTTTGACAGAGGCGGTTTTATATATCAGGGTAAGATTCAGGCTTTGGCTGATGCAGCCAGAGAAGCTGGTCTTGAATTCTAATAGGGAGGAGAACAACACATGAAACGTGAAATTATCGATGCTTCTAATTTAGAATTGGAAGATAGCGTAGTAAACATTAAGCGTGTCACCAAGGTTGTAAAAGGTGGACGTAACATGAGATTTGCTGCTCTTGTAGTTGTCGGAGATAAGAACGGACACGTAGGTGCCGGCTTAGGTAAGGCAGCTGAGGTCCCTGAGGCAATCCGCAAGGCAAAAGAGGACGCAATCAAGAAACTTGTAAAAGTTGATATCAATGAGAATGGAAGTATTCCATATGATTATACAGGTAAGTTCGGCAGCGCAAGCGTTCTGCTGAAGTCTTCACCAGAAGGTACTGGTATCATCGCTGGTGGTCCTGCTCGTAAGGTATTGGAGCTTGCAGGATACAAGAACATCCGTACAAAGTCTCTCGGCTCTAACAACAAGCAGAATGTTGTTCTTGCTACAATCGAGGGTCTTAAGGCAATTAAGTCCCCAGAAGAGATTGCAAAACTCCGTGGTAAGTCTTTAGACGAGATTCTTAACTAAGGAGGTAATTTGAGATGGCAGATAAGGTAAAAGTAACATTAGTAAAGTCACCAATTGGTGCAATTCCTAAGCATAGAGCAACTGTGAAAGCACTTGGTCTTACAAAGATGCATAAGACTGTTGAACTTCCAAACAATGATGCTACAATGGGAATGGTACAGCAGGTTCGTCACTTAGTAAAAGTAGAAGAAGCTTAATTTTGTTAGAAGGAGGAACAGTCATGAATTTATCAAGTTTAAAGCCAGCTGAAGGCGCTGTATCAAGCGATAGCTTCAGAAGAGGCCGTGGACATGGTTCAGGAAATGGTAAGACTGCCGGTAAGGGCCACAAGGGTCAGAAGGCTCGTTCTGGAGCTCCAAGACCAGGCTTCGAAGGTGGACAGATGCCACTTTACAGAAGAATCCCTAAGAGAGGATTCACAAGCAGAAATCACAAGGAGATCGTTGCAATCAACCTTTCCGTTCTCGAGAGATTTGAAGATGGTGCAGAAGTATCTGTAGCTTCATTAATCGAGGCAGGTGTTGTAAAGAATCCTAGAGATGGTGTTAAGATTTTAGGAAATGGAGAGTTGACTAAAAAGCTTACTGTTAAGGCAAATGCATTCAGTAAGGCCGCTGCAGAGAAGATCGAAGCTCTTGGTGGAAAAGCAGAGGTGATTTAGTATGTTCAAAACCTTACGTGACGCTTTTAAGGTCAAAGAGATCCGTATGGGATTACTCTTTACATTCTTTGTCCTGATAGTCATCCGTTTTGGTTCATTGATCCCGGTACCGGGACTGAATACAGTCGCAATCAAGGAATATTTGGAGAGCGCGCTCGGTGATGCAAACAGCTTCCTGAGCTCGTTTACCGGTGGTTCCTTTACACAGATGTCTATTTTTGCACTGAATGTAACACCATATATTACTTCTTCCATTATCATCCAGCTTCTTACCATTGCAATTCCGGCATTGGAGGAGATGCAGAAGGACGGCGAAGACGGAAGAAAGAAGATTACAGCCATTACAAGATATGTAACAATCTTTTTGGCAGTAATTGAGAGTCTCGGACTTGTTATCGGTTTCGACCGTGGACATTATATGACAGTTACCGGACCACTTGGATATCTGCTGGTTATCATTACATTGACAACCGGTAGTGCATTCGTTATGTGGCTTGGTGAACGCGTGACGGAAAAAGGTGTTGGCAACGGTATTTCCATTATCCTGTTGATAAACATCGTATCCAGAATGCCGAGTGATTTTTCAGATTTATATACGAAGTTCATGAAGGGTCAGGATATTGTAGATCAGGTAATCGCTGGTGCGATTATTCTGGCAGTTATACTTGTAACAACAATCTTGGTTGTTCTGTTACAGGGCGGAGTCAGAAAGATTCCGGTACAGCATGCACAGAAGGTACAGGGAAGAAGAATGATGGGCGGACAGCAGAGCCATATTCCTCTGAAAGTCAATACATCAAGCGTTATCCCGGTTATCTTCGCATCCTCTATTCTGTCTGTACCAATGGTTGTTGTAAACTTGTTCAACATTAATACCAGTGGTGTATGGGCAAAGATTTTAAGAGGTATGAATTCTAATTACTGGTTTAACTCTGCATATCCATGGGCAAGTGTAGGTCTGATTATATACATCCTGTTGGTTGTATTCTTCGCATATTTCTATACATCGGTTACATTTAATCCGATGGAAGTAGCAAACAACTTAAAGAAGAGCGGTGGATTTATCCCGGGTATCCGTCCGGGTAAGCCGACACAGGATTACTTAAATAAAATACTGAATTACATCGTATTTATCGGTGCGGTTGGTCTGTTGATTGTTGCGATTATTCCAATCTTCTTCAATGGAATGTTTGGTGCAAATGTATCATTCGGCGGAACCTCACTCATCATTATCGTAGGTGTAGTTCTTGAGACGATTGATCAGATCGAGTCTAAGATGATTGTACGAAATTATTCAGGATTCTTGAATGATTAAATGTCGATAAAAGGAAGCAGGAGTGTATTCTATGGGTACATTCCTATTCCTAGTTATAGGGAAATAAATTTTGTGGAACCAAAAAGCATAGAGAATGAAAGTATGGAGGGACAATAATTTGAAGATTATTATGTTAGGCGCACCTGGTGCAGGTAAAGGAACACAGGCAAAGATGTTAGCTGAGAAGTACGGAATTCCACACATCTCAACAGGTGATATTTTCCGTGCGAACATCAAGAATGGTACAGAGCTTGGCGCAAAGGCAAAGGAATACATGGATAAGGGTCTGCTTGTTCCGGATGAACTGGTTGTAGATCTGATCATGGATCGTTTCAAAGCAGATGACTGTAAGAACGGATATATCCTGGACGGATTCCCAAGAACCATTCCACAGGCAGAGGCACTTGATGCTGCACTTGCTGCAAATGGCGAGAAGATTGACTATGCAGTGAATGTGGAAGTACCAGATGAGAACATTGTAAATAGAATGTCCGGCAGACGTGCATGCGTAGGCTGTGGTGCAACCTATCACATCGTATATAACCCAACTAAGGTAGAAGGTAAGTGTGATACTTGTGGCGCTGATTTGATCCTGCGTGATGACGACAAGCCGGAGACAGTCCTGAACCGTTTGAAGGTTTACCATGAGCAGACACAGCCGCTGATCGACTTCTATACAAAGAAGGGTGTCATCGCTGAGGTAGACGGAACAAAGGATATGAAGGACGTATTTGATGCGATTGTAGCTATTTTAGGTTAATATCTGTATCGGAGTTCAAAATGGCGATCATAATCAAAACAGAACATGAGATAGAGCTTATGCGTAAGGCGGGAGAAATTCTCGCCCAGACGCATGAGGAATTGAAGAAAATTATAAAACCGGGCATATCCACATATGAGATTGACAAATGCGGTGAGGATTTTATCCGAAGCTGCGGATGTGAACCGTCATTCCTGAATTATCAGGGATATCCGGCATCCATCTGTGTCTCAGTGAATGATGAGGTTGTACACGGCATACCGTCCAAGGAACGGATTTTGCAGGAAGGCGATATTGTCAGCCTCGATGCCGGAGTTATATACAAAGGATATCACTCGGATGCTGCAAGAACGTACGGTGTCGGAACGATTGATTCGGAATCGGAGCAATTGATTCAGGTGACAAAAGAGAGTTTTTTTCAGGCTCTGGCACAATGTCGGGCGGGAAAACATATAAATGATATATCCAAAGCGGTTTTTGGGTACGTTACAAAAAGAGGATATTCGGCTGTCCGTGATCTGGTCGGACATGGTGTAGGTGCACATCTCCATGAAGACCCGAACGTGCCGAATTACCCGAAGCTGTTCAAAGGACCAAAGTTAAAACCGGGGATGGTCATAGCAATTGAGCCGATGATTAACATCGGAAGCTATAAGGTAGGCTGGTTGAATGATGACTGGACGGTCGTTACAATGGATGGCTCACGTTCCGCACATTATGAAAATACAGTGCTGATCACCGAGGGAGATCCGGAGATCTTATCACGTGCAGAGGGATTGGAATTATAATATAAATCAATAAATTAAGGAGGATATGATATGCCAAAGGCAGACGAAATCGAAATGGAAGGAACCGTATTGGAGAAGCTTCCAAATGCAATGTTTCAGGTAGAATTAGAGAATGGGCTTAAAGTACTTGCCCATATCAGTGGAAAGCTCAGAATGAATTATATTAAAATCCTTCCGGGCGACAAAGTAACTGTGGTTTTATCTCCATATGATCTTACAAAGGGAAGAATCACCTGGAGAGCAAAATAAATTTACATTTTCACTTGCATTTCGCTATAGAAAATGGTATTATAGGTTTTCGTAGCGGACTTTTTGGAAAGGAGAGTATTTTAATGAAGGTTAGAGCATCAGTTAAACCAATTTGCGATAAGTGCAAAGTCATTAAAAGAAAAGGCAGTATTCGTATAATCTGCGAAAATCCAAAGCACAAACAGCGTCAGGGTTAATTCATGTTCGCGTGTATCATAAATGCTATTTATGATCAGACATGGGTCATTGTTAGACATTAGGTCTTACAATCTGACAGGACAGTTGGAACAAGGTATGTAGGATGATAGCCCATCTATAACTATGCCTTGTATTTGTGCGTGTAATGGTATTCCACATTACATACCAACTTCGATTGACGCCACGCCGGTATTCGGGTGGACGACAACGGACATCAGCTCTTGGCTGGAGTTGATAAAAGCGGCTGGACACATAGCATGTGTCAAAAATTGTTTCATTAAGTTATTTTACGGAGGTATAACAAGAATGGCTCGTATTTCAGGTGTTGATTTACCAAGAGAAAAGCGAATCGAAATCGGACTTACCTATATCTATGGTATAGGAAGAACATCAGCTACAAGAATTCTGAAAGAAGCAAACGTAAATCCGGACACGAGAGTTCGTGATCTGACTGACGATGAGGTTAAGAGACTCAGCGAAGTTATCAACGAAACTCAGGTCGTAGAAGGTGATCTGCGTAGAGAAGTAGCTCTTAACATTAAGCGTTTACAGGAAATCGGTTGCTACCGTGGTATCCGTCACAGAAGAGGATTACCTGTTCGTGGACAGAAGACAAAGACAAATGCAAGAACTCGTAAGGGTCCTAAGAAAACAGTAGCAAATAAGAAGAAGTAATGGAGGTTCAGGTTAATGGCTAAGAAAGTTACTACTAAGAAAGTGGCTAAGAAGCGTGTTAGAAAGAATGTTGATCGTGGACAGGCTCATATTCAGTCATCTTTTAACAATACAATCGTTACATTGACAGATGCCGAAGGTAATGCTTTATCTTGGGCAAGTGCAGGTGGACTTGGATTCAGAGGTTCCAGAAAGTCTACACCATATGCTGCACAGATGGCAGCAGAGACAGCTACAAAGGCAGCTCTTCCTTATGGATTGAAGTCAGTAGATGTTATGGTTAAGGGACCAGGTTCAGGTAGAGAGGCAGCTATCCGTGCGCTCGCAGCTTGTGGTTTGGAAGTATTAAGTATTAGAGACGTAACTCCGGTTCCACATAACGGATGCCGTCCACCAAAGAGAAGAAGAGTCTAATAATAAGGAGGTACATGATAATGGCAGTAGATAGAACACCTATTCTCAAGAGATGTAGATCCTTAGATATGGATCCAGTCGTTCTCGGTGTAAATAAGAAGTCAAGAAGAAAAATGACTAGAGCAAATAGAAAAGTAAGTGAGTACGGTTTACAGCTTCGTGAGAAGCAGAAGGCTAAGTTTATTTATGGTATGCTTGAGAAGCCTTTCCGTAATTTATATGTAAAGGCAGAGCGTATGCCAGGTCTTACAGGACCAAACCTTATGATCCTTCTTGAGTCCAGATTGGATAACGTTGTATTCCGTATGGGATTTGCAAGAACAAGACGTGAGGCAAGACAGATTGTTGATCACAAGCATGTATTGGTTAATGGCAAGTGCGTAAATATTCCTTCATACAAGATTAGTGCTGGTGATAAGATTGAAATCAAAGAGAAGAGCAAGTCTCTTCAGGGATTTAAGAATATCGTAGAGGCAAACGCAGGCGTTGTAGCTCCAGCATGGATGGAGTCAGACGTTGAGACATTGACAGGTACAATTAAGGAGCTTCCTCTTAGAGAGCAGATCGATGTTCCTGTAAATGATACACTTATCGTCGAGTTGTACTCTAAGTAATTCGCGTAAGTAAAGGGTTTGTAGCTAAGTAACACCAGTTATCCAGAAGGAGGGTCAGTCGTGTTTGAATTTGAAAAACCTAGAATTGAAATCGTAGAGATTTCAGACGATAACAAATATGGTAAGTTCGTAGTAGAACCATTGGAAAGAGGCTATGGTATTACACTTGGTAATTCTCTTCGTAGAATTATGTTATCATCTCTTCCGGGAACTGCAGTCAGCCAGGTTAAGATTAAGGGCGTTCTGCATGAGTTTTCTTCTCTCCCGGGCGTGAAGGAAGATGTTACAGAGATCGTGATGAATATCAAAGATCTGTGTATTAAGAACAATGCTACTACAAATGAGCCTAAGGTTGCATATATTGATGCTTCAGGTGATAAGGTTGTGACAGCTGGTGATATTCAGGTGGATGGAGACCTTGAGATCTTAAATAAGGATCTTGTAATCGCTAATCTGAGTGGTCCGGAAGCAAAGCTTGAGATGGAGCTTCTGATCACAAACGGTAGAGGTTATGTTGGATCTGATAAGAATAAGGGACTGGATTCCTCTATTGATGCTATCGCAGTTGATTCTATTTACACACCTGTAGAGCGTGTAAATCTGACTGTTGAGAACACACGTGTTGGACAGGTTACAGATTATGACAAGCTTACACTTGATGTATTTACAAATGGTACATTGGCACCGGATGAGGCAGTCAGCCTTGCAGCAAAGGTGCTTAGTGAGCATTTGAACCTCTTCATCGATCTTTCTGAGAATGCCAAGTCAGTAGACGTTATGGTTGAGAAGGAAGACGATCAGAAGGAAAAGGTACTTGAGATGAGTATCGACGAACTGGAGCTTTCCGTTCGTTCTTATAACTGCTTGAAGAGAGCAGGTATTAATACAGTTGAAGAATTGACAAATAAGACTCCGGACGATATGATGAAGGTTCGTAACCTTGGTCGTAAGTCTCTCGATGAAGTTTATGCGAAATTAAAAGAACTTGGTTTGTCGCTTCGTACTGGTGATGAATAATGTCCACCAAAGCTGAAGGATTAGTAAGCATGGTGAAGACCCGAAAGGGTAAGGAGGAAAATTAAAATGGCAATGTATAGAAAACTTGGTAAAAAGTCTGATCAGAGAATCGCATTACTTCGTAATCAGGTAACACAGCTTCTCTATCATGGAAAGATTGAGACAACAGAGGCTAGAGCGAAGGAAGTTCGTAAGATCGCTGAGCACCTTATCACACTGGCTGTTAAGGAGAAGGATAACTTCGACGAGATCAAGGTAACAGCTAAGGTTGCTAAGAAGGACAAAGATGGCAAGCGTATCAAGGAAGTTGTAGATGGTAAGAAGGTTACACAGTACGACGAAGTTGAGAAGACAGTGAAGAAGGATCAGCCTTCCAGACTGCACGCTAGACGTCAGATGCTTAAGGTTCTCTACCCGGTAGTTGAGGTTCCTACAGATGCTGCAGGAAAGAAAGCTGCTACAAAGAAGGTAGACCTTACATCTAAGCTCTTCGATGAGTATGCTGCAAAGTATGCTAACCGCAAGGGTGGTTACACACGTATCGTTAAGATTGGCGAGCGTCGTGGCGACGGTGCTATGAAGGTTATTCTTGAGTTAGTTTAATCTATATAAAACCAGACGGGTTGTCGAAAGGCAGCCCGTTTATTTTTTAATGGAGAATTATTATGACAAAGAAAATTGGAATTGTTTGTTGTTCGGATGGAATCCGGCAGGGATATGAAGATGAGATAGAGGAATTGCATCGGACGCTGGCGGATATGGGGATTGAGAGTGTGATCAGTCCATTCCTGTATGCGCGTGACGGCGTGGCGAGCGGAACCGCAGAGGAACGTGCGAAGGCAGTGATGGATTTTTACAAGGATGATACGATTGACGCAATCTGCGACATATCCGGTGGGGATATCGCGAATGGAATCCTGCCGTATCTGGATTACAGCGTGATTGCGAAGACGAACAAACCGTTCTGGGGATACAGTGACCTGACGACCGTATTGAATGCGATCTATGCGAAGACCGGGCAGACAGGTGTGCTGTATCAGATACGAAATGTGCTCTATAAGGAGCGGGAACAACAGATGGCGGATGTGCAGAATGTCCTGTGCGATGATGGTGATGCACTGTATCGGATTGATTATCGTTATGTACAGGGAACGCAGATGCATGGAATCGTTGTCGGCGGAAATATCCGTTGTTTCCTGAAACTCGCAGGGACGGCATATATGCCGGATCTACATGGGAAGATTCTGCTTCTGGAGAGTCGATCCGGGACAGTGGCGCGCATGGAAACCTATCTGAGTCAGTTGCAGCAGATTGGTGCATTTGAGCAGATTGCGGGCATCATGCTTGGAACATTTACGGAGATGGAAGCAAAGCCGTGTACGCCGGATATCGTGCAGCTTGTGAAGCGGTACGCCGGAGATAACATGCCGATTGCGCTCACGGGACAGATCGGACATGGGACGGATGCAAAAGGAATCGTGATCGGTGCAGAATTGTAATTTTTTGTTGTGCATTTTATGGAAATACGTTTGCCATGTAGAACATATGATGATATGATGACCATAGGTATTGATTTTATTATTTATGGGGTAGGGTATGAAGAAAGAGAAAAGTATTTCAAAAAATGCAGGTTTTACGCTTGTAGAACTAATCATTGTAATAGCGATTATGGCGGTGCTTGCGGGAACCGTTGGTCTGATTGTAATTCGGTATATACGGAAAGCGCGGGCATCGAATGCGATGGAAGAGTTACGTACGATTGTGTCAGCGGTTGAGACAGGTTTGATATCCTCGTATGCAGAGGATCATGAGATGAAGCTGAATAAACGTTACACGGATTCAGATGGAAACACATTGCCATGTGGTATGCTGACGAATTATATGATTAGTCGCGCGCAAAATAATAGCATATCTGGTGTGAATGAGGATAATGCGTTAGATTATTATTTTGCACAGAAGGTTCTGGAGGAACTGAATGCGGAGAATGGAAGTGATTATCATTTCCTGAATTTTACAGGGGATGAGGACGAACCTTTGGGAATGAATTGCAATTCCTTTTATAATCAGTTTGGGTGTCCGGGTGTGATTGTTGTGTATGGAGGTGAAGGGAAAGTCTTGTTTGCACAGTATTATAATTCCGGGTGTCTGATTCAGTATGAGGCAGGCGATGGCTATACCTATCTGGATGATACGACGGAATTCGTAGGGAGTACAACGATTCATTAGAGCGGTTTGCCCGAATCTGCCGATACAGACGATGCAATAATTGATGAGAATATATGAATATAAAAGAAAAAGGATTGACTGTATAGATACAGCTAATCCTTTTTTTATCCGCTATGTGAGATTGCATTGACTGGCAATCAGACCGGCATATGGAATACCTGACGCGGGTCTAAGGCTCCATAGATTTCGCGTCAACCATCTGGATGGCTCCGGCGAAGTTCCCATGGAAATAGTTCGCGATTTCATCGGAATATCCATATACAATTCCTTTTCTGTAAGGAAATAACAGGTTTTGCAGTTGGGCGACCGCTTCGTCCAGCGATGCTTTCTTGGAGAAACCACCGGTTGTAATCTGCCCGAGTGAATAAGTTCCACCATCTCGTGCAAGCAGATATAAGGTATGGAATTTGCTTGTCGGAATAAAATTCATCGTCTGTTTAACTACATTTCCATAGATCCACATGATATCGCGAATCGGAATCACGCGCACCGTCTTCGCCTCATAGACGAGAATTGCTGTCGGTGTTGCTACGAATGAGAACGCTTCCACGCCGTAAGGAATCTGCTGATCAAGCATTGCAATCTCCTGTGGAGAAAGCAAATTCCATGACGCTTCAGCGGCTGCGTATTTTTTCTTGTTAAATGCAGTCTGCTTGATACCGCCCCAGGCAGTAATCCGTGCGTTAATGTTTGGAAAATTTGAAAAATCCATATGTACCCTCCCAATGTGTAAAGAATATAGTTCAGATCATCTTGACAAATAATCTGAACTTGTTGTTATTTTCTACATTTTACAGATAATGTCAAAATCATATAAATTATAGCATAGAAGAGACAAAAATCAATCTTAAATGATGAAAATATTTTGCTATGGTAGTATGGATATATAAATATATATTTTGAATATTTTATATTTCTTTTGAGAAAAAATTGCGGGATATGCAGAAAAAATGGTATAGTAATGGATATGTTATAAGGCAGACAGCCTGAACTGAAAAGTTAGTCAGGAACATGGAATAATATGATTAAAATCAGAGATCTTACATTTGAATATTTTGACCGGGATGAAGAAGGAAATCTGACCGAGATGGTAAATGCCATCCGTGGGATTAATTTTGATGCGGATGAGGGGGAATTTATCGCTGTAGCGGGGGTGAATGGCAGCGGGAAGAGCACATTTGCCAAGATCTTAAACCGGTTGTTGTTGCCGATTGAAGGTACGGTTCTGATCGGCGGACTTGATGCGATGCAGGAGGGAAATATCATTCCGATCCGGAAGATGGTGGGCATGGTGTTCCAGAATCCCGACGATCAGTTGATCGGAAGTGTTGTGGAAGAGGATGTTGCTTTCGGCGCGGAGAATATCGGCGTGCCACACAAGGAACTGGTGAAGCGGGTGGAGGATGCACTTGCACAGGTAGGTCTTGCGGCATCGATGCGGATCGAGGAATTGTCCGGCGGTGGAAAGCAGAAGGTGGCGATTGCAGGGGTACTTGCGATGAAGCCACGCTGTATCGTGCTCGATGAGGCGACCAGCATGCTTGATCCGAAATCCAGACGGGACGTGCTGCAGTTGATGAAGGAACTGCAGAAGCAGGGAATCACGATCATTCTGATCACGCATCTGATGGAGGAGCTTCTGCTGGCGGACCGGATCTATGTGATGCATCAGGGCAGGCTTGCCATGAAGGGCAGCCGGGAAGCGATTTTTACACAACCGGAGAAGCTGCGGGAGTTTGGCCTGGAATTGCCGATGACCGTGCAGCTGGCACATGCTTTAGCAAAGTGCGGGTGTGTGCGGACGAAAGATTTGTTCTCACTTGAGGCAATTGCGAATCGTATATACAAGGAACATCCGTATGCATTTCTGAAGGAGAAGACGATGGAACCTGCACCGGCAGGGAAGAATGCGAAAGTATCGGCACAGGCGATTGTATTTCAACAGGTGAATTTGTCATATGGGAAGAAGCCGATACTGACCGATGTTTCCTGCTCGATCGAGAAAGGCAGCTATACAGCAATCATCGGACCATCGGGCGCAGGAAAAACAACGATGTTACAGATGATTCCGGCACTCATTTCACCGACGGATGGAAGCATCTACGTGGATGGAGTGGAAGTGACGGATGCTTCGGCAGATATTACGGCTCTGCGTAAGAAAATCGGGTTTATCTTCCAGTATCCGGAGCAGCAGTTATTTGCAAAAAATGTATACGAAGATGTAGTGTTTGGACCGCGGAATGTCGGTATCAGCGAAGTGGAAGCGGAGAAGCGGGCATATGAGGCGATTCAGTTTGTCGGACTGCCGCAGGATGTCTATGATCTGCCGATGGATAAGCTGTCGGGCGGACAGAAACGGCGTGTGGCATTAGCGGGCGTAATCGCGATGCAGCCGGATTATCTGATCCTAGATGAACCGTTGGCAGGGCTTGATCCGGTTGGAAAGAAAAAGATGCTGGAGATCCTGCGTGCATTACACCGGGATGCAGGGATTACAGTAGTTGTGGTCAGCCACGATGCGGATGCAGTTGTGGAGGACGCAGAGCAGGTGCTCTATCTGAAGGATGGAAGAATCGTGGAGCAGGGGGCGCCTGCGGATATATTCTACCGGTTATGGCTGCGGGAGATGGAACATGTGACGCGGGATGATCCCTCGGGGCTGACGGGCGGACAGACGTTAGAGAAAAACGCAGGACAGCCGGCTGCCGGTCAGACAGGGGACGAAAACGCAGGACAGTTGGTTTCCGGGCAGACAGGAGACAGAAGCACCCGGAAGTCAGCCGGAGAAGTACTCTCCGAAGCACTCTGTGAGCTTCCGGTCTGCATGCAGCTACTCATCCGCCTGCGTATGATGGGGCTTCCGGTATCGTGTAAGCATACACTGCCTGCGGAGACGGTGCAGGCAATCGCGGATGCGGTTGGAAGATGATTTCGTAATGTCTAAAAAGAGGTAGGAACATGATGAAGGACATCACATGGGGACAGTATCACAGCGTGGATTCGATGATCCACCGGCTGGATCCCCGTGTCAAAATTCGATTTACAATTGTATATATAATCCTGCTTTTGCTGGATCGGAACCTTCCGCTTTTTGTGTTTCTCACCACAGTATTTGCCGGTGTGTGGGTGTGCAGCCGGGTGCCGATGCGCAAGATGATACGCGGAACACGCGGGATATTTTTGTTTATACTGATCTGTAGTGCCTTAAATGCATTTACCGTGCATGGAACGACGCTGGTAAAGCTTGGTGTGCTTGCGATTACGAAGGAAGGTTTAATGAAAGCGGGATTCGTGTTCTGGCGGATGTTGCTTTTGATTCTGATGTCGAGCCTGCTGATGTATACAACGACACCGACGCGGCTCACGGATGGCATGGAGAAGTGTATGCATCTAAGTGGCGGCGTGGCAATGGGAATCACGATCGCGCTCCGGTTTGTGCCGATATTATTTGGAGAGTTAGACCGGATCATGAAAGCGCAGATGGCGCGTGGTGCGGACTTTAAGAAGGGCAATCCGGTCGTGCGCTTAAAGAAGCTGCGGACGGTGATATTGCCACTGTTCCAGAATGCGATTTTGCGTGCCGGACATCTAGGCGATGCGATGGATAGCCGTTGTTATACGGGCGGCATAGGACGGACGAAGCTGCATCCACTCGTGTATGAGAGACGCGATGTGGTTGCATATGTGTGCATGCTGGTGATGACGGTTGTGTCGATTATCTTAATTATAAGATTTTAGCTTTGCATAGGGATGATAAGTGTAATAAATAGAAAAATCACAAAGATGTAGATTGTTTATGATAGTAGTCAAGTGACTTTATATTTATAATAGAAGTAATGAGATGTTTTATGTGTCTGTATTTTGAATTGAAATAAGATATTAGAAAGAGAAAGGAGATTCGCTCCATGAAACGAATCAAATTAATCGTCGCCTATGACGGCACCAATTACTGCGGCTGGCAGATTCAGGATAATGGGATTACGATTGAGGAAGTGCTGAATCGCGAATTGTCGAAGCTGTTGCAGGAAGATATCAAGATCATTGGCGCAAGCCGGACGGATTCCGGTGTGCATGCGCTGGGAAATGTGGCGGTCTTTGATACGGAGACACGGATTCCGCCGGAGAAGATCAGCTTCGCGTTAAACCAGCGGTTGCCGGACGATATTCGGATTCAGGAATCGTGTCAGGTGGCGGACGATTTTCACCCGCGGTTCTGCGATACGATCAAGACATATGAGTATCGCATCTGGAATGACAAGTTCCCGAATCCGCTTGTGCGGCTTTACTCGAAATTTTGTTATTTCCATGTCGATGTAGCGAAGATGGAGCAGGCAGCGGCATATCTCGTCGGCGAACATGATTTCAAATCATTCTGTACGCCACGGACACAGGTGGAATCTACGGTGCGCACGGTCACAGAAATCTCCTTCCGGACAGAAGGCAAGATGATCATTATGACGATCCGCGGAACCGGGTTCTTATATAATATGGTGCGGATCATCATGGGTACATTGCTCAAATGCGGTATGAATATGTATCCGCCGGAGCATGTGAAGGAGATTCTCGATGCGAAGGACCGCGCGGCAGCAGGACCGAAAGTGGAAGCGTGTGGACTGCAGTTGGTTGGAATTGAGTATTTATAGGATGTGGCGTATATAATTACATATGAAATATGTAGAATTTATTGCCGGATTTGAGATGATTTTATATGAAAGTTAAGAATATTGTACAAAAATCCGCATTTCCGGTAAAAAGGCGTTGACACACGCGGGCACGTATAATATAATACCTAAATGTGACAAAAGACAGGTGAAGTGCGTCCCAATAGCCCCGGGACTTGCGGAATACTCTTTTGCTACAATGTACAGT
The DNA here is from genome assembly GCF_056872695.1 of Wujia sp. Taxonomy (NCBI): domain Bacteria; kingdom Bacillati; phylum Bacillota; class Clostridia; order Lachnospirales; family Lachnospiraceae; genus Wujia; species Wujia sp. Next base: position 51,913 of record NZ_DBMFCD010000010.1, read on the forward strand.
ACGCATTCGGCACTGTGCGGACAGGCTGTTTCGGACATTTCGGCTTGAAGGCATGGGTATGATGCAGAACAATTCGAATAATTTTAAGGAGGAACACCACAATGAAGAGCTTTATGGCAAGCCCATCAAACATTGAAAGAAAGTGGTATGTAGTAGATGCTACAGGACATACATTAGGTCGTTTATCATCAGAGATCGCAAGCATTTTAAGAGGAAAGAACAAGCCAACATTTACACCACACATCGATACAGGTGACTATATCGTAGTTGTAAATGCTGATAAGATTAAGGTAACAGGTAAGAAGATGGATCAGAAGGTTTACTATCACCATTCTGATTATGTCGGCGGTATGAAAGAGCAGACTCTCAAAGAGAAGATGGCTAAGAAGCCAGAGGATGTTATCTACCTTGCAGTTAAGGGCATGCTTCCAAAGGGACCTCTCGGAAGACAGATGATCAAGAAGCTTTATGTTTACGCTGGACCAGAGCACAAGCAGCAGGCTCAGAAGCCAGAAGTATTAGAGATTAAGTATTAATAAGGGAGGAAACGTTCGTGGCTAAGAATAGTAATAGATTTTACGGAACAGGTAGAAGAAAAAGCAGTATCGCAAGAGTTTACCTTGTACCAGGAACTGGTAAGGTAACTATTAATAAGAAAGACATGGATGAGTATTTCGGTCTTGATACATTGAAGCTCATCGTTAAGCAGCCATTCGCAGCAACAGGTACAGAAGGAAAGTTCGACGTACTTGTAAATGTTAAGGGTGGCGGATTTACAGGTCAGGCTGGTGCTATCAGACATGGTATCTCCAGAGCACTCCTTGAGGCAGACGCTGAGTACAGACCAGCACTCAAGAAGGCAGGATACCTTACAAGAGATCCTCGTATGAAGGAAAGAAAGAAGTACGGTCTCAAAGCAGCTCGTCGTGCACCGCAGTTTTCAAAGAGATAGGATTATCTGCGAATTGCAGGTATGGAAAAGAGTCCGCAAGTTTACTTGCAGGACTCTTTTTTCATGCCTGCAAATTCATAGGAATCTAGCAGATGACCGACTCGGAGCGGAGCGCAGAGGAGGTTCATGTGCTAGATTCGCAGATAATCCGTATAGATAGAATGGTAGCGCAGGGGAGGTTCTCATCAATCCAGCTCGCAAATGAGGCTAGACACAAGTAACTGCCATGAAAACCTCAAATATTTGATAGAACCCGTCGAAAAAAGCGAGTATAATAAATAGAAATTCATAGAAAAGGGGGAGGGGAGATTTCATATCTTCCGAAAATGTATGGGAACTATCAAAAATACAAAAGGAAAACGATTAAATATCTTATGGGTGATTATCCTGATCGGCAGCGTTCCGCTACTCACGGCAATTCTGATTCTGACAATTTATTCTACAAGAAAAATGGAACAGGAACTGGAAGACAGTACATATGCAAGATTAAAGGCATGTGCAGTTTCGGTAGAGAAATACTTTGAGTGGGATGTCCGGGAAGACATCTTATGCAGGGACGATGTCAGCTACGAGTTTATCGATTCTTTGAAAAAGGACAATATCGAGCTTACATTTTTTGAAGGAGATGAACGATACATCACTTCGGTTGTTGACGAGAACGGAAACCGTCCGGAGGGAACAAAGGCGGATGCTGCAATCTGGAAAACTGTCCAGGCGGGTAAGGATTACCACGCAGATGGTGTACAGATTGCAGGCGCAGATTACTATGTATACTACACACCGGTGTATTCCGATGCCGGTGATGTGATTGGAATGGGATTTGCCGGCGAGAAAACAGCGACAGTCAACGCGGCAAAGAAGGGACTTGTGCGTACATTGTTACTGATCTCTGCGGCGATAGGCATTCTATACCTGGGTGCCCTGATTCTCCTTGCGTTGAAGATCCGGAAGTCACTGGCGAAGACGACAGCACATATTGAACGGATTGCGAACGGAAGTATTTCAGAGGACGTGGAAGGATCTTCAGCAATTGCGGAGATTGATACATTGATTGATTCTTCAAAGATACTGAAGGAAAAACTGAATAATATTGTAACAAGCGTAAATGATCATGTCGTGAATCTGCAGCAGGATACATCTTCACTGAATGAGCGCGCCGATTTCAGTAATGAGGGTGCCGGACAGATCAGCCAGGCGATGGAGGAATTATCTGTGACCGCGGTGACACTGGCAGATAATGTGCAGGATGTCAACGCGAAGTCCATCGAGATGGGAAATGCAATCACGGATATCGATAATGATGTGCAGGTATTAAGTGCAAATTCCGAGCAGATGGGTAAGGCGAACAGCACAGCAACCAAGTCAATGGAGACTGTGCTGGACAGCTCCAATCAGTCGGCGGAAATTATCGGTCGGATTACGAATCAGATAGAAGAGACGAATCAGGCAATTCTCTCAATCAATGAGGCAGTCAACCTGATTATGGATATTACAGGACAGACAAGTCTGCTTGCGTTAAATGCATCAATCGAAGCGGCACGTGCCGGACAGTCGGGAAGCGGATTTGCGGTTGTGGCAAGTGAGATCAAGAAGCTGGCAGAGCAGAGTGCCGAGGGTGTGGATACGATCAAACAGGTGGCTGATAATATCTTTGCGAAATCAAATGAGTGTGTGAGTATGGTACGTGATGTACAGACATTGCTCGGAAAAGAGCAGGATGATATCTCTGCAACATGCAGCAGCTTCGCAACACTCAGCAAGACGATTAGTGACAATATCGTGGCGGTGTCCCGTATCAGTGAGAAATCAAAGCAGCTTGATGGTATCAAGCAGTCCATCATAGCAAATATTACTGATCTCAGTGCGATTTCCGAAGAAAATGCGGCAAGCAACGAGGAAGTATCTGCCAATGTTACAAGTATTGCCGAAGCAATCGACCAGATGAACACGGCAACCGGACATGTCAGCAAGGTGTCGGATGAACTGGCAGAAATGATGAAGTATTTTGAATAAGATAAATATATTTGGAGAACCTGAATCTTCAGGTTCTCTTTTTTATGCAGAAAAACAAAATACTACTTGACATATAATACTATGCGTTATATAGTATATGGCGTAAGGAGGTATACATATGGATATTCAATTAAAACGAGGCATGTTGGATGTATGCGTGCTGGCGGCAATCAAAGATGAAGATTCCTATGGATATCAGATCATCAAAGATATGAAACCGTATGTGACGATTTCTGAGTCGACGCTGTATCCGATCTTGAGACGTCTGGAAGCAAATGCGTATCTGACGGTACAATCGGTGGAGCATAACGGACGACTTAGGAAATATTATCATATTACAGACGCAGGACGAGCGCGAATCGATGAGTTTAAGGCTGAATGGAAGGAACTGGAATCCATTTATCGGTTTATCGTTCGGGAAGAACCTATGAAGGAGGCACAGAAACATGAATAAACAGGAATATTTGTCGGCAATCCGGGTGCGGATTCCGAAGATGCCGACGGAAGATATGGAGCGGTTCATCGCTTATTACAGTGAGATGATTGATGACCGGATGGAAGATGGCATGACAGAGGAAGAGGCGGTTGCCACGATGGATGCACCGGATGATGCGGTGGATCAGATTCTGGAAGATACGCCACTTAGCAAAATCGTTAAGCAGAAGATCAAACCGACGCATCGCCTGCGTGCATGGGAGATTGTTCTGATTGTACTTGGTTCCCCGGTTTGGGTGCCGCTGTTGATCTCTGCCGGGATTTTAGTGCTGAGTATGGTAGTCGTTGTGCTTTCGCTATTGATTACATTTTATGCAGTAGTCATATCAGCAGCAGTCGCGGGAATTGCGGGAGTTTTAGCAGTAGTTCCATTCCTGATGATCAGCAATGTTCCGGCAGCGGTATTTATGCTTGGGTGCGGATTCGCAGGTGTCGGACTTACGATTCTGTTCTTTGTCGCAGTGAAGCCGGTAACGGTTGGATTCTGGAATCTGTGTAAGGCAGCTGTGAGCGGCATCAAAAGAAAGTTCGTAAAGGAGGGCTAAGATATGAGCAAAACTAAAAAAGCGGTCATCATTGGTTCCGTGCTAGTCGGTATCGGTGTGATTATAGGATTTATCGGAATTGCAATAGGTGGATTTAAGTTTCCGAATGGAGCGGTCGATCTGACCACGATGAAAGCACTTCATGCCGAGAAGAAAACCGTGCAGATTGCGGATGCATTTGATAAAATAGAGATAGCCGGGGCAAGCAGCATGGATATCGAGATCTGCAAATCAAAGACCGGTAAGAATTATGTGGAGTATTATGATACGGATGATTGGACAAGTCATGTGGATGTGAAGGAACATGTGCTGAAATTCACAACGGACGACAAGGGCAAACATAAAGCGGTTGTATCACTGGGATTTGGAAAAGATACGACGGCACGGTTGTATCTGGCAGATGCGGAATACAAAGAAATCTCTGTAACAACCTTGAGCGGATATGTTACAATTCAGGATGTGAATGCAGAAACTGTAAATGTATCTGCATCCAGTGGAGATCTATATATGAAGAATATAAATGCCCCGGATTCCATTATGGCAACATCTTCTTCCGGAGATATTGATCTGAAAAATGCAACAGCAAAGCAGATAGAACTTGGAGCTAATAGTGGAGATATTGAGATGCAGGATATAACCGCAGAAAGCTTGCGTATGTCGACGTCCAGCGGAGACATAGATCTGGAGAGCTGTGATGCCGAGAAATTCGATATCACAACATCGAGCGGTGATGTCGATATGGAGATTGCAGCGGGACGCACATATCGGTTTGAGACGAAAACCAATAGCGGAGCTGTGGATGTTCCGGATGGAGATGCGGATTCCGGCTATCTGTGCAAGATTGTAACATCGAGTGGCGATGTGGATGTGAAGCAGAAGTAGAGGTATATATGTTAGATATCATTATAGTAGAGGATAATCATGAAATCGGCGAGCTGCTTTCGGATTTTCTGCGGAAAGAAAATTATATTGTGAGCGTTGCAAAGGATGGCGAGGCTGCATTGGAGCTTTTTGAACGATACGGAGCGAAGCTTGTAATCTTAGATCTGATGCTGCCGGGGATGGATGGCTTTGCAGTCTGTTCAAAAATCCGTGAGACATCCAATGCGCATATTCTGATTGTGAGTGCCAAGACAGAAAAGAACGACAAATTAAAAGGCTTGAATCTGGGTGCTGACGATTACATTGAAAAGCCTTACGATATGGATATCCTGCTCGCGAAGATTCATGGTATCTTCAAACGCAAATACGCACAGGAGGAATTGATCTCCGGAACGATCCGGCTGAATACGGCGACACAGACGATTTATGTTGCAGATCAAAAGGTTGATTCCACAGCAAAAGAATTTGAGTTATTGAAATTACTGATGGAAAATAAAGGCGTGACACTGAAAAAAGAATATTTGTTCCGCACGATCTGGGGCAGCGACAGTGAATCGGAGATGCAGACACTGACGGTACATATTAAGTGGCTCAGACAGAAAATAGAGAAAGATCCAAAACATCCGGAGCATATTATCACGGAATGGGGAACGGGGTATCGGTTTGAATAAATATCGTAGATTTGTAATAATTTTCTTATTGCTGGAAATCTGTCTGATAGGGATTTGCAACCTTTTCGTGGTACAAGCTCTGAAATCCAAGGATGAATATTCATACCGGGTGGATGTGGCACGATGTGTACAGGAGCTGGAAACAGGAATTCCTTTGGAACAGATTAAGTTGTCAGATTATCCGACACTTACACGGGTAAGCATTTTTGATGCGCAGGAAGTGTGCAACGAAGAGTACCGTGTGGAGGAAGTGCAGGGCAAGCTGTATCGGTTTTGTTGCAGACGCACGGTGCAGTACGGAAGTATATGGAAACTGGATCTGGTGCTGGGCGCATTGTGGATCTGTACAGCGGCATTTCTGATACTGCTCGGAAGAAAACTGGTTCGTCCGTTTGCGTCGATGGAAGGACTTACAACAGAACTTGCAAAAGGGAATCTGTCTGTACCAATCAAGGCAGAAAAAAGCCGTTTCTTCGGAAAATTCCTGTGGAGTGTGGATATGTTGCGGGAAAAGCTGGAGGCGGATAAGTTAAGAAGACTGGAGCTGGAGAAAGAGAAGAAGACACTCTTATTGTCGTTGTCGCATGATATACGCACACCGCTTTCGGCGATTGAATTATACTCGCAGGCACTGGAGGAAAATCTGTATGAAAATGAAGAAAAAAGGCAGCAGGCGATTGGTGGGATTCGCAAAAACACAGAGACAATTAAGAAATATGTAGGCGAGATCTCGGAAGCAGCAAGGGAAGATTTCCTGAAGCTGGACGTGCATCAGGGGGAGTTTTATCTGTCGCAGATGATGCAGGCATTGAAACTCTATTACAAAGAAAAATTCGAAGATTTACATACAGACTTTCAGATGGAGTCCTTTGCAGATTATCTGCTATATGGTGATCTGGACAGGGCAGTTGAAGTGGGACAGAATGTGCTCGAGAATGCAATCAAATATGGCGATGGGAAATACGTGCATATTTCTTTTTCCGAGGAAGAAGACCACAGCCTGATTACGATTGAAAATTCCGGGGATGGTCTCAAAGAAGAGGAACTGCCACATATTTTTGATGCGTTTTATCGTGGAAGTAATCACGCAGGTGTCCGCGGAAGCGGATTGGGCTTATATATCTGTAAGGAACTGCTTCACAAGATGGATGGAGATATCTATGCAAAGACACCGGAAACAGGCTTTGCAGTCACGATTGTACTTAGAAAAATGTAGGTGATTCCTGCATTTTTCTTTTTTAAGGATTATTTAATAATTTCCCTGTTATGATTGAGCCATAAACAAGGAAAGGGGCAGATTTATGTACTGGAATATCTTAAAGCGGGATATCAAACGGAAAAAGACGATGAATGTGATCCTGTTATTGTTCACAATTCTGGCAGCGGTTTTTGTTGCGAGTGGTCTGAACAATGTGGTCACTGTTATGAATGGAACTGATTATTTTTTTGAAAAAGCCGGGATCAAAGATTATGTGTTGTTCACGCAGAATGGGGATGGCGGCGTAGAGCAGATCCTGAAAACATCGGGAGGTGTAAAGGATTACAGCATGGAAAAATGTATCTGGGGAACGAATGGAGATGTCACATATCAGGGCGAGAAACTGAAGGTAAAGAACAATACTTTGTTGATACAATCGCTGGATACGACGCAGTTTCATTATTTTCTGGAAGATAATCAGGAGTTGACGGAGATTGCGGACGGGGAAATCTATATTACTGCTGGAAGTTTTGCAAGAAATGACATGCACGTCGGAGATACGATCCGGATTCAGATGAAAAACACAGACAAGACATTTCGCGTAGCGGGCGAAATCAAAGATGCGCTGCTTGGTTCTGACCTTATGGGAAATACAAGATTTCTGCTCAGCGAAAATGATTTCAAAGCGTATGAAGCGGACAAATCGTTGGAACCTTATCTTGGGAGAATCTTTCAGGTGGAGACGGATGATACAGGGACACTTTCAGCGGAATTGGCAAGTGCAACCAATATATTGTTTTCTTCAGAGAGAGCTACAATCCGCCTGTCGTATGTTATGGATATGATTCTGGCGATGCTTGTGCTTGTGCTGAGTATCTGCCTGATCATTGTATCTTTCGTGATTTTGAAATTTGTGATTACATTTTCCATCCGGGAGGAATTTCGCGAGATTGGCGTGATGAAGGCAATCGGTATCCGAAATGCAAAGATCCGTCACCTGTATATTGTGAAATATCTGGCAATGGCAATCGTTGGCGGAACAGTTGGATTTTTCGTGAGCATTCCATTTGGCAATCTGCTGATCGCATCTGTCTCGAAAAAGATGGTGCTTGGCAATGAAGGCGGGTATCTCTTTAATGCAATCGGCGTGTTGGCTGTGATTGGTCTGATGGTTGGATTTGCATATCTTTGCACAGGAAAGGTTAGAAAGCTGACACCGGTTGACGCGATACGAAACGGACAGACGGGAGAACGGTATCACAAAAAAACGATATACCGGTTAAGTAAAAGTCGCGCGCGTACACCATTTTATATGGCACTGAATGATATATTGAGTGCACCACGCCGGTTTATTACAATCGTGCTGCCATTTTTTATCTGCTCGGTATTTATGCTTGGCGTTGTGATGGTGACATCGACGATGCAGAGTAAGAGTATGATCACCTGTTTTGGAAAGGAGTCGGATATCTATATCACAGATCCTAAAATGATGAAACCGGTTCTTGTGGATAAGGATCAAGAGCCCGTCCTGCAGGAGAACTATCAGGCGATTGCGGATGAGTTGGAAGCTGCAGGTATGCCGGTGGATAAGGTAAGCATGGAAGTCTGGTACAAGTATGCCTGTGAGGCAAATGGAAAGTTATATTCTGTGTTATTCCAGCAGAATACAGAGACGCATACGACGGATTATACATATGAGAAGGGAACTCCACCACAAAATGCGTATGAGATTGCCATTACGCCAATGATTGCCGACCAGCTTGGCGTGGATATCGGAGATACCGTGACGATTGATTTTGAAACGGAGAAACGGGACTGTGTTGTGACAGCGTTATTTCAGACGATGAATCAGTTGGGGAAGGTCGGACGGCTTCATGAAGAGGCACCGACTTCAATGAAGTATTCGACGACCATGCCGGGCTTTCAGGTTGATTTTTCAGATCATCCGGATGAGAAGGAAATTCGATCGCGTGTAAAGAAAATCAAGGAATTATATGGAATTACCGGAGTGTTTGATGCTGCGGGATATTGCGTAGATTGCATGGGGGTTGGGGATACGATGGATACGGTCTGTCTGCTGCTTTTGGCGATAACAGGAATCGTCGTTATTCTCGTGACGGTTTTGATGGAACGGTCGTTTATATCTACGGAACATGGTCAGATTGCTCTTTTGAAAGCGATTGGATTTTCTAATCGAAGCATCTTCCGGTGGCATGTAATACGGTTCATGCTGGTTGCCGGGTTTGCAGAAATCCTTGCAGTTGTACTGACCAGACCAATTACGAAACTGTGGTGTGATCCGATCTGGGCGATGATGGGAGCGACAAACGTAGATTATTATTTCAGTCCGGTAAGAATCATCCTGATCTATCCGGGTATCGTGCTTGCGATTACATGGATTGCAGTCAGCGTGACCGCATTTCATATACGCAGGATTCGTGGCACAGACATTGTAAATGTAGAGTAGGTGTGCACTTGGAAAATGAAATTGGAAAGGGTGTAAATTATGGCGAATATATTGGAAGTAAAAGATTTGTGCAAAACATATGTGATTGACAAGCGGCAGAATAATGTTCTTCGAAATGTGAACTTTGAAGTGGAAGAGGGCGATATGGTAGCAATCATGGGACCTTCTGGTTCCGGAAAGTCGACGCTGCTTTATTCGGTATCGGGTATGGATGTGCCGACAAGCGGAACGGTTTGCTTTGCAGGCAGGGATATTGCGAAGCTGTCACAGACGGAGCTTGCGAAGGTGCGGCTGGATGAGATGGGATTTATCTTCCAGCAGATGTATATGATGAAGAATCTGACAATATTGGATAACATTCTGCTTCCGGCAATGGAGAGTAAAAAGGATGAGCGGTCGCGTGCCGAGAAGGTTGCATTTGCGGAAGAATTGATGCGGAAACTGTCAATCATAGAGGTTGCAGACAATGATATCAATGAGGTTTCCGGGGGACAACTGCAGCGGGCGTGTATCTGCAGAAGCATGGTGAATCATCCGAAGCTTCTTTTTGCAGATGAACCGACCGGGGCATTGAACCGGGCTGCCTCAACAGAGGTTATGGATGCGCTTGGGAAGCTGAATCGCGAAGGAACAACGATTATGATGGTAACACATGATGCCAAGGTTGCATCTTGCTGCAAGAGAGTCTTATATATACTGGATGGAACAATCAAAGGGGAATACAAAGCCCCGGAGGATGAGAATTTATCAGATGCAGACCGCGAACGCAGGTTACAGAACTGGCTGCTGGATCTGGGGTGGTAGAGTTAGAAGAGCAGATATCATAAGGTATCTGCTTTTTTATTTGACGCGCGATATAAAAATAAATATACTTAGGAATGGAATCTATTTGACGCACGACAAATAAACATAAAGGAATCAATAGTTAAGATGGGCAAACAAAAGAGAAAAATATTGCGACGAGTCAAAAGCCGGCACTTATTGGCTTGGGCGTGGCGGTCAGTTACAAATGGAAGCACAATACATTTTTGAGCATCCTGCTTGGAACAGTCTGTTATATGGTGCTTCTGCGGATTTTCTGGTTCGCGCTTAAAAAATGGCTAAAAATCAGGGGTTGCAACCATCGGTTGACAAATTGTCCGTGCGGCTTTCTTGTGTGTAACGGAGAAAATGCGTACGATAAGAACATCAAATTTGCCATGCGGATGGCAGGAGGAGGCGCTTATGATATTAGCGGATAAGATTATTAACTTGCGAAAAAAGAATGGTTGGTCTCAGGAAGAACTGGCACATAAATTGGGAGTCAGCCGGCAGTCTGTTTCCAAATATGAAGGGGCACAGGCAGTTCCGGACCTGGATAAAATATTGAAGCTTAGTCAGATCTTTGGTGTGACAACGGACTATCTCATTAAAGATGAGATGGAAGAGGAGATTTATACCGGGGAGGATTCTTATGAAGAAGACAAACCACAGTATAAAGTGACGATGGAAATGGCAAGTGAGTTTTTGCAGATCAGAAAAGAGGTTGCAAAAAGAATCGCATTTGCAACGTGGCTCTGCGTGATATCACCAATCTGCCTGATCGTGTTAGGGGCAGCCAGCGAAGTGGAAGCGTTTGGAATCGGAGAAGACTTTTCAGGTGGAGTTGGTATGTGTGTGATGTTCATACTGGTTGGAATTGCGGCTGCGATTTTTGTATGTACCGGTATGAAACAGAAGAAATTTGAATTCTTAGAGACAAAATGCTTCGAGACAGAATATGGTGTGACAGGAATGGTGAAGGAACGCAAAGAACAGTTCCATGAGCGATATGTCCGTTACAATGTGATTGGTGTTATATTGTGCATTTTCTCTGTAATTCCGCTTTTTGGAGGTATCGCTATATTCGGTGACCGGGACTTTCCGATTGCGTGTATGGTAGGGATTATGCTGTTTCTGATTTCTTGTGGTGTATATTTCTTTGTGCTGGGAGGAACGCAGATGGCTGCAATGGAGATGCTTCTGGAAGAAGGCGATTATGCAAGGGCAAAAAAGAAAATCAGCGACAAGATGGGCGCATTTTCACTTGCGTATTGGCTTGGTTCAACGGCAATTTATCTTGGTATCAGCTTTATCACAAATGACTGGGGAGATACTTGGATCGTGTGGCCGATTGTAGGTGTATTGTATGCGGCTGTACGTGTGATCGTGGAGCATGTATGCAGTAAGGAAAAATAGCCATTGTAAGGTATGCTTTAATGTAACTCAAAAGGGCACTTGAAAAATCAAGTACCCTCGTGTATAATCTACTTAGAAAGGTAATCGGATGTAATATCCGATTTGCCCTCAGTAAATACAGATTTTAGAAATAGCATTCACTTTGGTCGGTGGGATGCTATTTCTTTTTATTATGATCGTCTATGTAAGACAAATCCGCGAAAACAACGAGCAATAAAGTTAAAACTTCAAGCGTGTTCATAGGGCATCTTCTACGCTCCGCTTCGGTCCGCGCTAAACGGATGTCCACTGGACATCCAGCGCCCTCCTTCGTAAAACTAGAGGGCATCAAATAATCGGAAAAACACATCCTGCTTTCTTTTCAATTACACAATAAAAGTATATCAAAAACCGAACAAATGTTCAGTATAAAGACCTAATTGACAAATAAAATTTTTCTTTGTATAATACATAAAAATAGTAATGATTACTACTTTTGAAAGGAGAAAAGAGTTATGGCAAATAAGTACGCAGGAACACAGACAGAGAAGAATTTATTGGAGGCATTTTCGGGAGAGTCGCAGGCTCGAAACAAATATACGTATTTTGCTTCCAAGGCAAAGAAGGACGGATTCGAGCAGATCGCTTCCCTGTTCCTGAAGACCGCAGACAATGAGAAAGAGCATGCAAAGATGTGGTTCAAGGAATTGAACGGAATCGGAAGCACGGCGGAGAATCTGGCTGCCGCGGCTGAGGGTGAGAACTACGAGTGGACCGATATGTATGAGGGCTTTGCAAAGACGGCTGAGGAAGAGGGTTTCCCAGAGCTTGCAGAGAAGTTCCGTCTCGTTGGTGCGATCGAGAAGCAGCATGAGGAACGCTATCGCGCACTTTTGCATAATGTGGAGATGCAGGAAGTATTTGCGAAGAGCGAAGTGAAGGTTTGGGAGTGCAGAAACTGCGGACATATCGTAGTTGGCGAGAAGGCACCGGAGGTTTGCCCGGTATGCGCACATCCACAGTCTTACTTTGAGGTACATGCAGAGAATTATTAAATAGAACATGTGAAAGGGCTGTTGCTTAATATATGGCGACGGCTCTTTTTTTATTTCCAAAATAGTGGTTGACTATTTCTTTTTTATTATTATAATAGTTCTAAAAAGAACTAACCGAAAGAAGGAATCGAGAAATGAAACTTCAGACGCCATCCAATGTCTTTGACATGACGAAATGTCTGATGAAACTACAGGAGAAATATCTGGAAAGTGTGCGGGATGAGTTTAATCTCAGCCGCATCGAGATTATTATTCTAACGTTTCTGCATAATAACCCATCCTATGATTCTGCGCGGGATATCGTGGAATTTCGGATGCTACAGCGGGGAAATGTGTCTGCGGCTGTCGATACTCTGGAGAAAAAAGGATATCTGATACGCTATACAGATTCGGATGACAAGCGGATCGTACACCTGAAACTCACGGAACAGACAGATGATATTGTCCGTGCCATTGAAGAAAAACAGGAAGCCCTTGTATCGTGCATCTTTGCGGGATTTTCGGAGGATGAGAAGAAGAATTTTGCAGCGTATAATGCACGGCTGTATCAAAATGTAATGTCACATTTGAAATAAGGAAAAATTATCAAGTATATAGTAGAAATGAGGAAAAGAAATGAAACAACAAAATGAAAACGAAGAATCGAATGCTGCATCCGTGTCCGTACAATCCGACCGTACATTCTTAGCGACAGAGCCAATCGGCAAGCTGCTTGCGAAGCTGGCACTGCCGACGATCGCGGCACAGTTGATTAATATGTTATATAACATTGTTGACCGTATCTATATCGGACATATCCCGGATACGGGGGCGATGGCGCTGACCGGCGTGGGTGTCTGCATGCCGCTCATCATGATTATAACCGCCTTTGCAGCATTGGTTGGAAATGGCGGCGCGCCTCGGGCGACGATCTTTATGGGGAAAAATAAGAAAGACGACGCGGAGAAGATCCTTGCCAATTGTTTTACGATGCAGATACTCTTATCCATTATTCTGACGGTAGTTTTGCTGATTTGGAACCGGGATTTCCTGCTCGCTTTTGGAGCAAGTGCCAACACGATTGAGTACGCGACATCCTATATGAATATCTATGCACTTGGAACGATCTTTGTTCAGCTTACCCTCGGCATGAATGCATTTATCACAGCGCAGGGGTTTGCGAAGGAAGGCATGCTCTCTGTATTGATTGGTGCAATCGCGAACATTATATTGGATCCGATTTTTATCTTCGGTCTTCATATGGGTGTCCGGGGAGCTGCACTTGCAACAGTGATTTCCCAATGCTGCTCCTGCATCTGGGTAATAAGCTTTCTGTTCGGGAAGCGGACAACGCTCCGTATCCGCGGCAAAAACATGGGATTAAAGGCAGCGTACATCCTTCCGTGTCTGGCACTCGGCTCTGCAATCTTTATTATGCAGGGCAGCGAGAGTATTATATCGGTATGCTTTAATTCTTCTCTCCTGAAATACGGTGGGGATATCGCAGTCGGTGCGATGACGATCTTAACAAGTGTGATGCAGTTTGCGATGCTTCCTCTGCAGGGCTTGGGACAGGGCGCCCAGCCGATTATCAGCTACAATTATGGTGCGAAAAATGCATCCAGAGTCCGGGCTGCATTTAAATTACTGCTGAAGGTCAGTCTGATATATTCTACGATTCTGTGGCTATTTATCATGTGCTTTCCGAAGGTTTTCGCGTCAATTTTTACGACGGATGCAGCCTTGATTGCATTTACCAAGGATGCGCTCCGTTATTATCTGGCAGCATTATTCATGTTCGGTATCCAGATTGCCTGTCAGATGACATTCAATGCACTGGGAAATGCACCGGCATCCATTCTTGTTGCGATCATGCGTAAATTTGTGCTCCTGCTCCCGCTTATTTTCATTCTGCCGCATATCATTACAGCAGATAAGACGATGGCTGTTTATCTGGCGGAGCCGATCGCGGATGTGCTTGCGGTGACATTTACATCGATCCTGTTTTCGTTCCAGTTTAAGAAGGCGCTGCGGGAGATTTCATAATCTTGTTTGCGCATGAATGATTTGCATATAGTTAACATGAGATTGCTTGCAATATATAATCTTGCTATGTTATATTAAGAAAAATAAAGTAACAGGGGAGGAAATGAGATGAAGAGAAGGTTATTATGTGTTGTAATGGTTGTTGCGATGGCGTTGTGTCTTGCAGCATGTGGAGGTGCGGGTTCAAAAAATGCGAAGATTACATCTGCGTGGTCAATTGTCGAAATGACAGTAAATGGGAAGTCTATGACGTATGATGATTCAAACCGGGATGCAAAGGCACCACAGTTTTCGTGTACGGATGGAACGAATTTTACATTTACAAACAATGGAAAAGCGCACACGGGAACACTGGAAAAATCAGGTGAAAAATACATCCTGCATTACAGTGATTCGAACAAAACGATGGAAGCTACGATTTCCGGAAAACAGATGACGATCGTGATTTCAGGGAGCGACAGCATGCGTCTGGTGTTTGAAACAAAGTGATGGAACTTCAGGATTGACAGACCGGCAATACGGGCGTATAGTTACATACAGAAAAAGGGAATGAAGTTCTCCCTCGGGTAACCGGAACTGCTTATAAGGCTGATGACTTCTACGATATTGATCGCAGAAGGTGTCAGCTTTTTTTGAGCTTAAAAGGAGGAGGCGTATATGTGCGAAGCACATATTCAGGATGCGCCGACGACATGCCGCCGAACGAATGTGAGGGGGCAACACCACATAGGAGGAAAAACATGTTAACATCACTTGCACTTATCTTTCTGGTCGGACTTGCCATGTCCGCCATCTGTAAACAGATCCGCCTGCCGGGTATCATCGGCATGCTGGCGACAGGAATTGTACTCGGTCCCTATGTTCTGGATCTGTTGTCCCCATCGATTCTGGGAATCTCCGCAGATCTGCGGAAATTAGCACTTATCATCATCCTGCTCAAGGCAGGATTGTCGTTGAACCTCTTGGATTTAAAGAAGGTGGGACGCCCGGCAATCCTGATGTCGTTTGTGCCGGCATCGTTTGAAATCTGTGGGTATATTCTGTTTGCACCGATGATCCTCGGCGTGACGCGCGTGGAGGCAGCGGTTATGGGGGCCGTCATGGGGGCGGTTTCCCCAGCTGTCGTTGTACCGCGTATGGTGAAACTCATGGAGGAAGGCTATGGAACGAAGAAAGGCATCCCGCAGATGATACTGGCGGGGGCATCGTGTGATGATATCTTCGTAATCGTGTTATTTACAACATTTTTGCAGATGGCACAGGGCGGACATGCAAATGCGAAGGATTTTATCAAGATCCCCATCTCAATCGTGTCAGGAATCGTGCTTGGTTGTATCGTCGGCTATCTGCTGTACCGGTTCTTCGAGCTTGCGTATAAGAAGAATCACTGCGTTCGTAACTCAACAAAGCTGATTGTGATCCTGGGTATGTCGTGTCTGCTGCTTGCAATCGAGGAGTGGGTGTCTGCATATGTGGCAGTGTCCGGACTTCTGGCAGTTGTCAGTATGGCATGTATGCTTAAGGTGAAGAGCACGACATTTGTATCGAAACGGTTATCGGAGAAATTCGGAAAGCTGTGGATTGCCGCAGAGGTAATCCTGTTCGTGCTGGTTGGAGCGGCAGTCGATATCCGGTATATGGCAAAGGCAGGGGCAATGGCACTTTTGATGATTGGGGCAGCGCTGCTGTTCCGCGCAGTCGGTGTCTGCATCTGCATGCTTGGCACGAAGCTTACATGGAAGGAACGGCTATTCTGTATCATTGCGTATCTTCCGAAGGCTACTGTGCAGGCGGCGATTGGCTCGGTCCCTCTGGCAGCGGGGCTTCCCTGCGGCACGCTTGTACTTTCGGTTGCGGTCATGGCAATCGTAATCACAGCACCGATCGGAGCGATTGGCATCGACAGTACGTATAAACATTTACTGGAAAAAGAATAAACATGGGACTTTTCCGTGCGCGAAATCATCTAATAGGTGTATGGACATACAGAATATAAAACTCCAAAGGGAAGGGAGTGGAAAACATGAAGAAGGAGGCCTTTGGCGAGCTTGTGATCTCGAACCAGGAAAGCTGGTACCGGATTGCCAAAAGTTACTTGTGCAATGATGCGGATTGTGCCGATGCGATACAAAATGCGATTGTGCATGCATTTGAAAAATTGTACAGCCTGCGGAATGATAAGTATGTAAAAACATGGTTTACAAGAATTCTGATCAATGAATGTCATCAGATCCAGCGGGACAATCAGAAGGCTGCGACTTGGGAGGAATATCAGGAAGAAGGAAGAGAAGCAGAGTATATACGCGGATACGGACAATATTCGGAGCTGTATGACAGTATCATGCGGCTGAAGGAAAATGAGCGTACCTGCATCTGGCTGTATTATTTTGAGGAGTACAGTATCCGGGAGATTGCACAATGTCTGGAGACGACCGAATCTGCAGTCAAGAAACGCCTGGTGCGGGGCAGAGAACATTTGAAAGGAATCTTAAAGGCAAAGTCGGCATGAATGGGTAAAGGAGGTAATGCGTGATGGATATGGATAGAAAACAAGTGAGCGAGATAAAAAACGAATGTCTGCAGATGCCGGATTATATCCGGGATAGGATTGAAGAAACTGTGCAACAGCAGGTAACGAAAAAACAGCATGGCGGTCGGAGAATCTGGAGAGCGGCAGCGGCAGTACTTGCGTTTTGCTGCATAGCAAGCGGAACGACGTTTGCAGCTACAACCTTATATAAAATGCATCTGGAAAAACAGGGCAAGTACGGATCAACCTTGATTTACGGAGATGCAACCGATACTGATGCGCAGACAGAGACTGCGGATGCCAATACACAGAAAGAAGCAACAAATACCAATGCGCAGACAGGGGCAGACGCAAATCTGGATGCACTATATACATTGGATGTTTCATACATACCGGAGGGTATGGAGATCGATGGATTAGATGGTATATACGAGGATGGAAACAATTATGTGAGCAAGGTGAGTATCTTCCCGAGTGACAAAGCGTTCATGGGTGGTGTTTCATTTGTATTTTGGAAAATGCCGTCTGACAAGCAATCGTTGTTTAATAATACCTATGTAGTCTCAACGCAGGAGCTTGAGATTGATGGAAGACAGGCGGTTATTGTCGAAAATCAGACGATGGAATCCGCGACTGCAGATGTTCGGTATCATGTGTATGTTACGTATGATAACGATTATCTTCTGGATATGCTTGTATATGATGATACGGAGCTTGAAACCGCGATAGATATTGTAAAAGGGTTAACGCTCACACCGACCGATGATCCGGCTGCAAAACGACGTATATTGGTACAGGAATATATAGAACCTAACTACGAGGTGGTGGATGAAACGGCAAATACGGATCAGTTTACGAAAACTTCAAAGAAGTCAATGGAACATCTGCATCAGATTGGAGAAACTTTTGATGTACCAAATTCTTCCTTGAAAGCAAAAGTATCTAAGGTGGAATTGCTCGATTCACCAAATGAGCTGGATACAGCATACGAGCTTGACTCCATAGAAACAGACGCTGCTGGAAAGCTCGTAAATAATGTGATAGCTTACGAGAAATATGGAGATGGTATAAATCAGTTAGATGAGGTTGTAGCAACCAAAGAAGTAAAGGAAAAGATTCTTTACATCGAGGTTGAATACACAAATACCGGTAAGACGCAGACAGGTGATACGCTGTATAACTGCGAGCTGATCCGGGCGAAGGAAACAGACGATGGATATGAAATCGTTGATGTTTACGCAATTGACAGCTTAGAGTACGATAGTTATTATGGACAAAATTATCTGATTAACGGTTCACCAATCTATTACTATAATGGGAAAAGTGTAGAAGAAAAAAATCATTTGATTCACGTTCAGCCGGGAGAAACACGAACGGTAACATGGGCATTCCTTGTATCGGAGGATGAGCTGCCATATCTGTTCCTGGATCTGTTCTCAGGAAGCAGTATCAATACGGAATTCAACAATATTGCACTTTCAAATGGATATGTAGATATCCGGCAATAATTATATCGAAAAACGCTGTATACAAGAGACTGCGTATACAGCGTTTTTTGATGGTGCGATCCTGATTGCGGTGGGAATCTTCTTTTATCTGCCGGCAGATATCATACCGCTGGCTGGTGAGGGTGCTATGAAAGCAATCTCGGATAAGACAGGAATCGTATTCAGCCGTGTCAAGATCGGTTTCGATGTGACGATGGTTGTGATCTCGCTCATATCCTGTCTGGCGGTTTTGCACAAGCTTGGTTCCGTCGGTATCGGAACGGTAATCGCTGCGATCTTAGTCGGTGTGAACCTTGGCTTTATCACGAAGCTGTTCGGCGACAAGCGCGACCGTCTGCTTCATCGCGACACCGGACTGCACCTGGACTAGGCTTGCTGCAAGGCGTTTAATTATAAAGCTTGAAAGTGACAAAACTGTCACTTAGTTTGTCACGACCCCGTAACTTTCATCGGGTATAGTTATAAATAGAAAACAACACAGGTGAAATAGTGTAACATATTCGGTTATTTGTAATCATGAAGTATACGAATGATACAAATAACCGAATATGTTAGAAAGTTTATGGTTGTTTTCTATTTATTCTACACGATTAACTACGGGGGAGCGATATGGAAAACTATACCAGACTTTCAATCAAATATCTAAAGTTTCAGAAGAAACGGACGATCCTGACAATCTTGGGCGTTGCTTTAGCGTCAGGAATTCTGTTCGTGATATTAACCTTGTATTTCAGTAACTTCATCAATACCCGCGATGCACTTCGCAAGCAGGCAGATTACGAGATCGTGCTTCTGCCGGAGCAAAATCAGGATGTCTCGGCATTGCTCAAACAGGACTTCGTGAAGACGGCGTATCGTGGAAAATACTACGATTATTATTCGAACTCCTATATTGAAAATGCAATCTACATTAATGTGAAAAATCCTTACCGGTTGGACGCGAATATGGAAACGATCGAGCAGACCTACGGTGTGAAGGCGCAATTAAACCAGCAGCTCGCATCCTATTATCTGCAGGGCGACACCGGAAATGATACATACATTATTCTTCTGATGTTCCTGCTTTTGTCGTTCGTGATCGCAGTCATCGGAGTTGGAATCATCCGGACAACGATCCAGTTGAATACGATGGAGCAGATCAAAGATTATGGAATCCTGCGTTGTATCGGAGCAACACAGGGACAGTTAAAAAGTGTGATATTCCGAATGGGATGCATGCAGGAACTGCTTGGAATCCTTGGCGGAATCGTAATCGGATTTCCAATTGCATATCTGGTTGGCTTATCCATGAATATCAAGGTTCGCCCGCATGTGCTTCCATTTCTGTATGTGCTGATTGTCTTTATCGGAGATCTGTTCTTCGTTATGGATGAGAATGGAAAGCTGGTAAAGAAGATTTCGCCAATCGAGGCGGTGCGTGGGCAGACAAGTGGAACACGGAAGATTAAAGCACGCAAGCAGAGCATCTTCGGGAAGATCTTCGGCGTGCAGGGGGATTATGCATATAAGAATCTGATGAGTAACAAGCGTCGGTTCCTGAAAACAATTTTTACATTTGCCTTATCAATCGCGGCGTTTATCACGATTGCGACGATTTTCACTTCGTTTGTACAGATGCAGAAGCAGATTGCACCTTCTTACGGAGAATATCAGGTGTATTTCTTCAACGAGGCAAATGACGAAGAGACTGTGGATGCGGTGAAATCAGTGCTTCCAAACGAAGAGACACTCACAGACATTGCACAGAACAAAGAAGTGAAGGATGTGAAAGCCGTGTATGCAGCATCTATGGAGGTTGTAGATTATGAGGAGTTCCGGTCACATTTTACAGAGAATTTCCAGAAGGAAACGATGCAGGGAGAGGTCATTGAGCGGTTAAAGGATAGTGAAAAATATAAGGATAAGGCATCTCCGGCTGACCGTGTGAGCGTGATTGGATACGGAGAGGACGAGTATCAGGAATATGCATCGTATCTGGTCGAAGGAACGTTGGACGTCGATGAGAACGGAATCGTATTAGTACAGAATATTGAGGCAACGCTTCAGGAAGAGGTGGATGATGAATCCTATGATGCGATTGATCTGATTGCATCAACGGTGGAATATCCGGCGACGGATTATAAGCTTGGTGATACGATTAAACTTTCGTGGGGGAATGACAAGAAGGTATATGAAATTCAGGGCATTGTTCGGATCGATAAGGATAAATTACAGACGCAGGGATTTGTAAAATGTATTGTACCGCTGATGAACTATTTCCAGATGACCGGGCTTGGCAAATCAGATTCCACGGGTGTGAAATGTAAGCTTCGTTCGGACAATATCTCCGCTTCGCTGACATCGAAGCTGGTAAACGTGCTGGATAACTCAATGGGAGATTACTCTTATCCAGATGCAATCTATTCCGGAGCACTCTTTAGTACATCGATCAGCGCAATCAAATATATTCTGGCGTTTGTGATCGTGATTTTGAGTGTAAGCTCTTTGAATATCGTTAATACGACGGCAAGCAACCTCTACCTGCGGCGACAGGAATTCGCACAGCTTCGGGCAATCGGCGTGTCGGTGCGTGAGCTTCGGAAGATGGTAATGCTCGAAGGCGTGATTACAGTTATCTGTGCGAATGTGGTTGGTGATGTGCTTGGATTTGCAGTTATGATGCCGCTTGCGAAAGCTGCACTGGTGCTGTTCATGGTGAAGCTGACCTTCCCGATTATCGGTGCGGTGATTGGATTTGTGCTTTCCGTGCTTGTAATGTGCGGATCGATTTACATACCGATGAAGCGGATGACAAACCGGATCGCGGATGATCTGAATGCCGCCGGAGATTGATTGGGGGAAAAGCTGAAAAACAGAATATTTGTTCCAACAGGCAGAAGGGAGAAGCAAGCAGAATTGGGGCAAAAGTTGAAAAAAGAATATTTGCTCCAACGGGAAGAAAAGAGAAGCAAGCAGAATTGGGGCAAAAAGCCGAAATAGAGGAAAATCCCCCAATGCCGAGAAGAAAGAAGCAAGCAGAATTGGGGCAAAGAGATAGGAAACATTACATTTGCTCCAACAGGAAGAAAAGAAGAGAAAAACAGGTAGGAGTAACGAAGTAGAAAAAAGAAGAATTGCTCCAATAAAGGAATAAGAAAACAAAAATCAAGATATCAGGAGGGAAATTAACATGGATATTGTAAAGATGGAACATGTGACAAAGATATATGGAAGCGGAGACACACGGGTTTGGGCGCTCGATGATATGAATCTGACCGTGAAAAAAGGAGAAAGTCTGGCAGTGGTCGGAGCATCCGGCTCCGGCAAGTCCACACTGCTGCATGTCATGGGGGGTGTCGACACAGTTACAAATGGCAAGGTAATCGTGGACGACCGGGACATCACAACATTGAAGGATGAAGAAATGTCTGTGTTTCGCCGGAGAAAGATTGGATTTGTATTTCAGTCGTATCATCTGATTCCGGTACTTACCGTGGAGGAGAATATTCAGATGCCGATTCTGTTAGATCACAAGAAGCCGGATCGGGAGTACATCGACCATGTCATTGAGATGCTTGGTTTGAAAGACAGACGGAAGCATCTGCCGAACCAGTTGTCCGGCGGACAGCAGCAGCGTGCGGCAATCGCGCGGGCACTTGCAAACCGCCCGTCTCTGATTCTTGCTGATGAGCCGACCGGAGCACTTGATTCTACAAATGGAAATGAAGTTATGGCGCTGTTGCAGGACTCTGTAAAGAAGCTGAATCAGACGCTTGTACTTATCACGCATAATATTGATCTTGCCAGAGAGGCAGACCGCATCGTACGCATTACGGATGGTAAGCTGACTGAGGAGTGAGTGGGGAAAATCGATAAGTCGTCAAAAAATGAAAATTAGATAAGTGAGAAAAATTTAGGAATATCTAAAAGACAGAGGAAAAAACAGGGCAGAATGAAAGGAGAGAAAATGAATAAGTCAGGATGGAAAAATCAACAAAGCAAACATCAAAGAAGAAATCACCGTTTAAGAGAGATTATCCTTGCTATTCTGGTGGTTTTGAGTGTAGCCGCACCTGTATGCCCGTATTCCGCAAAGGCGGCGACGCCGAAGGTTCTGGTCTCCAATTATAAAGTATCGGAAACAACAATCTATTCCGGAGATAATTTTGACCTGACATTAGAGATTCAGAACACTTCCAAGAACAAAGTCAAAAATATGAAAGTGACGGTTGCTTCCGAAGGCGGCGAGATTATTCCGGTTTCCGGAACCGGAAGCGTCTATGTGGCAGAGATTGCCGGAACCGAGACGAGCGAGCAGACATTTCCCATGGCGGCGGCAGCAGGACTTGCAGAGAAGACATACAAGCTTTCGGTGAAGATGGAGTACGAGAATACTTCCGGCGAGGCGTTTGAGATGGAGGATACGTTGTATTTGCCGGTATATCTGAAACAGCGGGTATCCGTGACCGACGTCATGACCGATGATGCGAAGGTTGGTGATGATGTGGAGATTACCGCCCAGGTGAATAACCTAGGGGAAGGGACACTCTACAATGTAAATGCACGTGTGGAAGGAAAACACGTGGAGAAACAGGAGACCTACATCGGCAATATCGACACAGGGAAAAGCGGCAGTGTAGACCTTCTGGCAAAGGCAATCGAGGTGACAGATTTTGACGAAATGGCAAAGGCAGAAGACTGGATTATTGTGACCTACGAAGACCGGAATGGCGATAAGCGCGAAGAAAAAGTGGATGTATCCTTCTATATTGAGACAGTCGATTACGAAAATCTGGAAGTCTTAAAGGAAGCACCGGAGAAAGACGGACCTGCCACATGGCAGATCACCCTGATCTGCGTCTGTGTACTTGCAGTCGGTGTATTCGTGGGTGTAACTATTAATAAAAAGCGTTCACGATAAGGTGAAATGGAGAAATCGCAAATCCCCAAAAGTGAGCGAGAGCGTGTCTGTATAGAATTGTATTTCTGAACAACTCACGATAAACTATATGGATTTGCGAAAAGGAGGAATCCATGAAATTTATCATGCATTTAACAATTCAAAATATCAAGCGCAGAAAGGCACGAACCATCCTGACCTTACTCGGCGTGATGATTGGTGTGGTAGCGGTTGTTTCCCTCTTATCGCTTGGAATGGGCGTGAAACGCGAACTCCTGCAAGGCTATGGAGATGATGCTTCGATTCGTCAGATTACCGTGCAGACACCGGAGAACAACCGGAACAAGAAAATGCTTCTGACCGATCATACTTTGGAGAAGCTTGCAAAGCTCGATAAGGTAGCGAATGTATATCCGCGTTATGAAGTATTTGCGAATATTCAGGTTGGACAATACACAGCCTATACGAATCTGGTTGGCATCCCCGCAGAGCAGTTATCTGCAATCGCGCTGACCGATACGTCCAGCCTGTCGGACCATGCCAGAAAGCCGGAGATGGTCATTGGAAATGCTATGGGATATATGTTCTTCCATGAGAGTACCATGTCCAGCTACCAGGATGGCGGTGGAGACCTGAACGCATGGATTGGCGAAAAGGCGAAGGTTTCACTGGGATTTGATGAAAATGGGATTACAGACCGGCTGACGATTGCAGGTGTGATGCAGGGGGATGCGGACGAGTTCAGCGAGCAGTCCCAGAGCATCTATTGCGATATTGATGTGCTGCGTTCCTATCTGAAGAAACATGCGGCACAGGGAAGTGTGTTGGGGCAGCCACTCGACAAGAACGGAAATGCATACACCTTGTGGGTTTATTCAAGTGTGGTTGTTGAAGTCGGTAAGATGGAGGACGTAGAGTTTGTTGTCAAAAAATTGCAGGATATGGGATATCAGACAACCAATATGAAAGAGTACCGCGATACTGCGATGCGGACGGTACGGATGCTTGAGCTGCTGTTAGGCGGCATTGGACTCATTTCATTTCTTGTTGCGGCGATTGGTATCAGCAACACGATGACAACAGCTGTTTATGACAGGGTTGCCGAGATTGGAACCTTGAAGGTACTTGGCTGTGAGAAGCGCGAATTGATGGCGATGATATTGCTGGAAGCAGGTATTTACGGACTTGTTGGTGGCGCATGTGGCGTGCTGCTGTCGTTGCTTTTTGGAAAGATTATCAACCGGATTGCTGTATCCGCATTGCTTTTAGAAGCAGGTACGAAGATCGCGGTGATCACACCGAAGCTTGCATTATCGGCAGTCGGAATGGCGATGGTACTTGGAACGATTGCAGGTTATTTCCCATCGCGATGGGCGGCAAAGCTTTCACCGCTCACTGCAATGCGGACAGACTGATATAGAAGAAATGTGACGTATTATCTGAAATGGTGTGCGTCTTTTTCATATTGATGATATAATAACCAATATGGCTGGTAAATGATGATGTAATATAGAAGGAATCGGGGATTATGGCACATAAGATATTGATGGTGGAGGACGATTTCGCCCTTGCAATGGGAACGGAATATGCACTTACTTCGGAGGGATATGAGGTGGCAACTGCGGGAAATCTGGCACATGCACGCGAGAAGTTTGATGACAGTATCGAGCTGGTGCTGCTGGATGTGATGCTGCCGGATGGAACCGGATTTGAGTTTTGCAAGGAACTTCGGGAAAAGAAGAGCGATGTTCCCATTATTTTTCTGACGGCGGTTGCGGAGGAAGCAAATATCGTTCAGGGGCTGGAGCTTGGTGCGGACGATTATGTGACGAAGCCGTATCGGGTGAAGGAGCTGCTGGCACGGGTGGCAGTGAATATCCGGCGTTACGCACAGACAAGGCAGACAGGTAATGGAAATAGCAGTCGAGTCATGACATTTGGAGATACAACCTTCGACGGCGAAGCATTTGTACTCACACAGCACGGCGAGAGGCTTGATTGTACGACGAGCGAGTTGCGTTTGCTGCGGTTTTTGTTGCAGCACCGCGGACAGATAATCAGCCGGAATGCAATCATGGAACAGCTCTATGATATGGATGGGGAGTTTTTCGAAGATAATACTCTTTCGGTCTATATCAAACGGCTTCGGCAGAAATTAGGGGAAGATGGGGCTTATATTGAGACGGTACGTGGAATGGGGTACCGGTTCCGCAAGTAATTGTAAGTACATATGGTGCAGGTGATTCGTTTCGGAAGCAGATTGTAAAAATAGTTTGAAACGCATTGCTGCTGGATAATATATGCAGATGAAAAGTTACGAATTACAACAATTTCATAAGCGATTTTTCTTATATGGAGGTATCGCATACAACATATACGCCGTTTTTGTTGTGCTTGTTCTTTGGCTGCGCGGCTGGCAGTTGTGGGTGACGCTGTTACTTGGCTGTCTGCTGCTTGGAAGTGCTTATGTGGCAGGGCGTCGTTCGATCGGCACTGTGAGCCGGGAGTTGCGGGCAATCGTCGAGATCATGAATCAGATTCTCGAAGCACCGGAGCAGGTTCCGGCAGAACCATATAAACAGGGCGAGCTTGGAGAGTTATATACGAATCTGTATAAGCTGGTGCAGGCATTGAAGGAGAGTAACCGCAAGGAGCAGCAGGAGAAGATATTTCTGCGGGATATCATGTCGGATATCTCTCATCAGTTGAAGACACCGCTTGCGTCGCTCACGGTATTCCTGGATCTTCTGTATGATGGACGAGTGCCGGATGTAGATAAGCAGAAGCAGATGCTTCTTGAATCGAAGAATCAGGTTGGCCGTATGGAGTGGATGGTACTGTCCATGCTGAAGCTTGCGCGAATCGAGGCGGGAGCTATCCAGTTTGAGAAGCATCCATGCAGCTTGTATGCACTTGTGGCACAGGCGAAGGAGAGTGTGGCTTATCTGACGGAGAAACGCGGGCAGCACATTGACGTGCAGATCGACGAGAAACAGATGCTTGTCTGCGACGGGGATTGGCTGACCGAAGCAATCATCAACCTGCTTAAGAATGCATCGGACTATTCCGGTGAGCAGACGACGATCCATATCTGGACCGAAGACAATCCGATGTACACGCGCATTTATGTGAAGGATGAGGGATGCGGCATTGAGGAGTCTGAACTTAAAAATATATTCAAGCGTTTTTATCGAATCAACAAAGAGGTCAATCCGAACAGTGTCGGCATCGGCCTTTCCCTGACGAAATCCATCGTCGAGGGTATGGGCGGTAAGATTTCGGTACGAAGTGAGGTTGGAAGTTATACGCAGTTTATACTGACGTTTGTGCATACATAGATGTACTTGTGGGGATGTGTAAATATATCCAGATTCGAACAGAAAACAATTGAGTTATTCCAATCAAAGTGTTACACTTATAAAGAAATATAGCAGTAAAGTAGATAAATGAGGTGCAGATATGGAACAGACAGGCGGAAAGTGGATGTCTCTGATCGGGGCATACATGATCGTAAAAGGAATCGTCAATCTGATATTGGGATTTTCGGTTGGAAATATTGTAACGCTATTGATCAGTGGAGCGCTTGCATTTCTGATCATCAAGGGCGTACCATATATGAATTATGTGACTGGCGCGTATCTGGCATTGATGAGCGTGATACATATCATCCCGAATATCCAGGGACATCATTGGTTTTATCTGGCAGAGGGTATAATTGATCTGATCGCAGCGGTTGTGCTGTTCACAAGCGGAAGAACCAGAGAATCATAAAACGAAAATAAAAACATGGAGGGAGCGAAAGTCCAGCCATGTTTTTCGTTTCTTTGAAACCTGTTAGAGAGATACAGCTTCCATGTATGCCAGCATTGAATTATTTTCAGAACAATAGTATGGAGTAGGAAAGCGACTTCTATATATAATGAAAATGGATAATTTATATAAAAACGGAGTGAATAAAATGAACGAACGATTAGACAAACAGATGGATTTCATCCGGGAAATTGACAAGGAGAAATTCATTACCCGGATGACAAAATTAACGGATGGAAAAAGACGGGAAAATGATGCAGAACATGCATGGCATATGGCAATCATGACAATCCTGCTTTCGGAATATGCAAACGAGGAAATTGACGTGCTTCGGACAGTTACAATGCTTTTAATTCATGATCTGGTGGAGATTGACGCAGGAGATACGTATGCCTATGACGAGGAAGGCAAGAAGACGCAGGAAGCAAGGGAGAAGGCGGCGGCAGATCGCATTTATAACCTGCTTCCGGAGGATCAGGCAAAGAAGCTGTATGACATCTGGATGGAGTTTGAGGCGAAGGAGACCCCGGAAGCGAAGTTCGCACGCGCGATGGACAACCTGCAGCCGATGATGCTCACCGCAAGTACCGGCGGATTTGACTGGAAAGACCGTGGTGTGCGCGCGGAGCAGGTAATGAAACGAAACGAGATTACACCGGAAGGCTCGAAGGAGTTGTGGGATTATGCGTACGAGAATTTTATAAGACCTAATATTGAGAGTGGAAATCTACAGTAATGGAGGCGAAACATCGTGTCCGGAGAGACAACAAAAAATAAGAAAAAATATGAGATTGATATGTGTAACGGTGCTATCCTGCCGAAGCTGCTGGCGTTTACATTGCCGTTGATGTGTTCGAGTGTGTTGCAGCTTTTATTCAATGCAGCGGATATTATCGTTGTCGGAAGTTTTGCCGGAGATACGGCGCTTGCTGCGGTTGGAAGTAACACAGCACTCATCAATCTGCTGACAAACTTTTTCCTTGGACTATCGATTGGTGCAAACGTATTGGTTGCGAGGTTTTATGGTGCGAAGGCGGAGGAAGATGTGAGTGATACTGTACATACAGCGATGCTGCTTAGTGTGTTCAGTGGCATTATTCTGACGGTGGTCGGATGTTTGGGAGCCAGACAGATATTAATCTGGATGCAGACTCCGGAAGATGTGCTGCCGCTTGCGACAACGTATCTGCGCATTTATTTTATAGGTATGACATCCATGATGGTTTATAACTTTGGCAGTGCCATCCTGCGTGCAGTCGGAGATACAAAACGACCTTTGTATTATCTGTCAGCGGCAGGCGTAATCAATATTGGACTCAATCTGCTTTTCGTGATTGTGTTCCGGATGAGCGTGGCAGGCGTTGCACTTGCGACTGTGATTTCTGAGACAATTTCAGCGAGTCTGATCATTCGTTGTATGATGAAGGAGAAGGGAAGTATCCGGCTGACGTTGTCGAAGCTTCGCATTCATCCGCGGAGATTTGCGGAGATTCTGCGTATTGGATTCCCGGCAAGCCTGCAGGGAGTTATCTTTGCGATATCGAATGTCATTATCCAGTCGTCCGTGAATTCTTTTGGATCGACGGTAGTTGCCGGAAATTCTGCGGCAAGTAATATCGAAGGTTTCGTGTATGTATCTATGAATTCATTTTATCAGGGTACGATCAGCTTCACGAGCCAGAATGTCGGTGCCGGCAAATATGAGCGTGTAAATAAGATTTTGTTTACTGCGCAGGCATGTGTCATTGTGACCGGACTGGTGCTTGGAAATCTCGCAGTGATTTTCGGACATAACCTTCTTGGCTTTTATACGAAAAGTGCGGTTGTCAAAGCGGCAGGAATGAACCGTTTAAAGATTATATGTACAGTTTATGCACTGTGTGGTATGATGGATGTCATGGTTGGCTCGCTGCGGGGACTTGGATATTCGGTAATGCCGACGATTGTATCATTGATTGGTGCCTGTGGGCTCCGGTTGCTGTGGATATTTACATTTTTCCGTATGTACGATCAGTTTCATACCCCACGTTCTCTGTATCTGACGTATCCTGTGAGCTGGATTATCACAACATGTGCACACGTGATATGCTTTGTGATTGTGCGACGGAAGTTAAGCAGGCGGCTGAAATTTCAGAACGGGACGAAGTGAGACATCAGAATACTCTGCATACATGAGCTGATTATGGAAGTAACCGGAATTGTCAATGTGTATGCGGGAACTATTTTCGGGAATAAATAAGGTATAAATTTCTAAAATAAAGGAGACTTACGATGAAACAGGGTATCATATTTGACATGGATGGCACATTGTGGGATTCTGCGGATGGCGTCGCAAAGTCATGGACACAGGTAATTCAAAATGAGTATAAGAAAGATATGGTTGTCACGGAACAGGATATCAAACGTGTGATGGGGAAAACAATGGATGTGATAGGGGATATTTTTTTCCCGGAGCTTACTCCGGAGGGGAGAAAGACTCTTGTTGGAAAATGTGGTGACTGGGAGAATGAATATCTTCGCAGAAATGGTGGTAAGCTGTTCCCGGAACTGGAAGATACGTTGAAAGCACTTAAAGAAAAGTATCATCTGTATATTGTAAGCAATTGCCAGAGTGGCTATATCGAGGCATTTTTGGACTATTATAATTTCGGACAGTATTTTGAAGATATTGAATGTTATGGGAATAACGAGAAGAGCAAGGGGGATAATATCCGTTTGGTGATGGATCGGAATGGGCTGGAACAGACAATCTATGTCGGCGATATCCAGGGTGATTATGATGCGACCATGCAGGCAGGCGCTGCCTTCGTGCATGCGAAATATGGATTTGGAACGATCAATACGAAGGTTGCGGAAATCGAGAAGTTCAGCAATCTTTCGGAAGTGGCAGAACAGGTTTTTGCTGCAATGTAGTATGGATAAAGATATGTAGCGCATAGCGTTCAATATTGATATGCCTATAAACATGGATGACAGATGGTTATGGAAGAAAATATAGAAATGAACGAAACAATCGGACAAGATATACAAATACAACGAGGAATATCCGGAAGTACGCTCAAGCTGATTGCTATGCTCGCGATGCTGATCGACCATATCGGGGCGACAATCGTGTTACAGCTTGTCCAGCGAAATCCGAATAATTTTGATGTGTTTGGGAATGTACACATGACAGGGATGGTTATCCTGTATTATATTTTGCGTGGAATCGGCAGACTGGCATTTCCAATTTTTATCTTTCTATTGTTGGAGGGATTTCGATATACACATAACCGGTTTTTCTATATTGGACGGCTGCTGCTTTTTGCGATTATTTCTGAAATTCCATTTGATCTGGCAGTGAATCTGCCGGCAAAGTTGATCATGAAAGGACATTTCCTCGAATTTACCAGCCAGAATGTATTCTTTACACTGGCAATCGGCATGATTGTGCTGACGGTATTGGAGGGACTGCGAGTCATACAAATAGATACGATTTTGAAAACGATTCTGATCGTTGGCGTGATTGCGCTGGGGGCAGCACTTGCATATGCGCTGCATACCGATTATGGTGCGATTGGCGTACTGGCAATCTGTGCGGCGTATGGATTCCGGAATCAAAAAAAGGAACTGCAGATGGCAGTTCCCTGTATTGTATTATCGGTATTAAACATGTCAGAATTATGTGCGCTTGCGGATGCAGGCATTGTGCACTTCTATAATGGGAAGCGTGGCTTGAAACTAAAATGGGTATTTTACATATTCTATCCATTGCATTTACTGATTCTTGCCGGCATCTGTGTTCTGCTTTTTAAATAGAAACGACTATGCATAATTATTATACATCAGACCACTGTAAACAGACTGCGTATATGTTGCGGTCTGTTTTTCTTTTGCGTTCGGATATGTCACGATCAGGCGGTCGATATATGCGAGCGGATCTAAGGTCAGGCGATTCACTGCTTTTCCGATATCTGCGCGCAGACTGGAATTATCTCCAAACAACGTATTCAGTGTGTCATATGAAACACCATTTGCGAGCTCCGAGTCAAACTGCATACGGTGATCCTCGCCAACGGTGATGCCGATGGAGGCAAGCTGATCCTCGTGGCGTGTGACAATACCGGAAATATCGTGATAGAGATTCCGGCTTCCGATGGAGGTTGGCTCACTCTCCTCCGAGAGGGTAACCAGCTGATTGTATGCGTCGGTAAAATTCGTCATCTGTGTGACAAGCAGACTTTTATCTGGTGTGAACCGGACATTTACCGGAGTGTCCGTGACCTTATGAAAATCAAATTCCGCAACCTGATTGATAGAGATATGATTGGAAGCCGAGGTATGTACGAGATTGTCGATATAGAACCGCGCATTTTCCGGGTAGGTCTGTACCTGGTTAAGACCAAAGGCATCGACTACATCAGTCCCCTGCTTGTTATCAAATGTAAAATATAAGGAAGAAACTGTTTCGGGAGTACCTGTCTTGGTAGAAGCAAGCATAAGTGCGCTTGTATTTTCTTCCTTTATAATAGAAGCGCGTACATCAATGTGTCTGCGGTTGATCTGATCGGCAAGCTGTTGCTGCAATGACAGGCTTGTATCATCTCCGGAGACAGACAATGTAAATGGCAGATTCCCTCGCATCGTATGCATGGAGAAGCTGTAATTGCCTGGTGCCAGTATTGCACTGTCAGAATCAAGATAAGCTCCGATATTTACCTGTTCACTGGCGAGCTGGTCAATCTGCAATGTTATGTGATCCGGAAGTTCTCCGGAGGCGTGTGTACGGAAAGAACCGGATACAGCATCCGGATTGTCAGTGAAGAGCAGCTTTTTTGTGTAAAGCTCACTGTCAGGATTTGCAAGCTGCTCGGTGATATCCCGCAAGGTTAATGCCTGCTCCTTGATATCAATCATGTGTGACTGTCTGGAGTCCGAAAGGGAAACCAGATAGAGAGGGGATGATTGATTGTATTTGGAAATACTGTTATAAACCGCTTTGAGTTCGGAAGCCTTGTGCGTACGTGTACGACGTTTTGGTACTAAATCATGGTTTAAATAATTGTACACTTGTGATATATTCATATAAGAAAGCCTCCTTTCCCAATATAATGATTTTGTTATAATTAAATATATTATAAATATCGTAAAAATTCAACTTTTTCCTTGACTTTATATGCAGGTTTTGTTATTCTAAAGCTTGCGATGGAAGAGGTCCTTTTTTTTTGCACGAAAAAGAGGATTCTATTATGTCATCTGTGAAAAAATAAATATGGAGGTGGATAGTTGTGCGTGTAAAAATTACATTGGCATGTCAGGATTGTAAACAGCGTAATTACAATATGACAAAGGATAAGAAGACGCATCCGGACAGAATGGAAACAAAGAAGTATTGTAGATTCTGTAAGAAGCACACGATGCACAAGGAAACAAAGTAATCGGAGGAGTAGTCTATGTCAAAAAAAGAAGAGACTTCTTCACCTTCCTTGAAGAGAAGCTGGTTTCAGGAGCTCAAGGCTGAGTTTGGCAAGATCACTTGGCCAACGAAGGACAAGCTCGTGAGACAGTCTGCGGCTGTAATCGTGATTTCCGTAATTCTCGGATTTATCATTGCAGGTGTGGATTACCTGTTACAGATCGGTTTAACTTATATTGTTGGTTAGGTAGGTGAATGTATGTCAGAACTATTCGAAAACGAAGCTACAGCATCTGGAACACCGGAAAGTGGAATTCCGACTGATGGTGAGGCAAGATGGTATGTAGCTCATACCTACTCAGGTTATGAGAACAAGGTGAAAAATGATATCGAGAAGACTGTTGAAAACAGAAAGCTTCAAGAGCAAATCCTTGAGGTAACCGTACCGGTTCAGGAGGTAATTGAGACAACAAAGACAGGCGCGAAAAAGACAGTTCAGAGAAAGTTGTTTCCTGGTTATGTTCTGGTTCATATGTACATGAACGATGTTACATGGTATGTAGTTCGTAACACACGGGGTGTTACAGGATTTGTAGGTCCGGAATCCAAGCCGGTTCCACTCACGGAACGTGAGATGCGTGCGATGGGTATTGTGACTGAGGCACCAGTGGTTCACATTGATGTGGAGGTTGGTGATCAGATCAAGGTTATTACCGGAGCTTGGGAAGGCAATGTTGCAGTTGTTAAGGCAATTAACGAAGGCAAGAGAACCGTGACCATCGACGTTGACATTTTCGGACGTGCTACATCTGTTGAGATTGGATTTGGAGATATCCAGAAGATGTAAGAGGTTTAGGAGGTAGCTATAATGGCTAAGAAAGTAGAAGGATATATTAAATTACAGATTCCTGCAGGAAAGGCAACACCTGCACCACCTGTTGGTCCTGCACTTGGACAGCACGGTGTTAACATTGTACAGTTCACAAAGGAGTTTAACGCAAGAACTGCTGATCAGGGCGATATGATCATCCCTGTTGTAATCACAGTTTATGCAGATAAGAGTTTCAGCTTTGTAACCAAGACTCCACCGGCAGCAGTACTGCTTAAGAAGGCGTGCGGCCTTAAGTCAGCATCTGCAGCACCGAACAAGACAAAGGTTGCAAAGATTTCTAAGGCTAAGGTTCAGGAGATCGCTGAGCTGAAGATGCCAGATCTGAACGCAGCAAGCCTTGAGGCTGCTATGAGCATGATCGCTGGTACAGCTCGTTCTATGGGAATCGAAGTTGAGGATTAATAAGAAATAATCGTAGGAGGGTCGCTCCCGCAAAAACTACAGGAGGTTTATTTGAATGAAAACAGGTAAGAGATATTCAGAAGCTGCAAAGCTTATTGAAAAGACAAAAACATATGACTTAGAAGAGGCTGTTGCACTCGTTAAGAAGACAGCCAGTGCAAAGTTTGATGAGACAATCGAAGCTCACTTCCGTCTGGGCGTTGATGGTCGTCATGCAGACCAGCAGGTTCGTGGTGCAGTTGTTCTTCCTCATGGAACAGGTAAGACTGTAAAGGTTCTCGTATTTGCTAAGGGTAACAAGGTAGACGAGGCTCTTGCAGCAGGCGCTGATTACGCAGGTGGAGATGAGCTTGTACCAAAGATCCAGAACGAAGGCTGGTTGGATTTTGATGTTGTTGTTGCTACACCGGATATGATGGGTGTTGTTGGACGTCTTGGACGTGTCCTTGGACCAAAGGGTCTGATGCCAAATCCAAAGGCTGGTACAGTTACTATGGACGTAACAAAGGCAATCAACGATATTAAGGCTGGTAAGATCGAGTACAGACTTGATAAGTCAAACATTATCCATGTGCCAATTGGAAAGGCTTCTTTCACAGAGGAGCAGTTAACAGACAACTTCCAGACTTTAATAGATGCAGTTATTAAGGCTAAGCCGGCAGCTGCAAAGGGACAGTACATTAAGAGCTTGGTAGTAGCTTCTACAATGGGTCCTGGCGTAAAGCTGAATGTTACAAAGTACTAAGATTTAGCCATAACAGAGAAAAGAGTGTGAATGGATTTCCGATGTGAAGTGCATGCACACTCTTTTTTTCTTGCTTTTCAGACGTAATAATAGTAAAATTAAAATACTTGATACATCGAGAAAGTAATTTTACCAAGGGGGTACAAACAATGGAAAAGGAACAGATTGTAACGAAACTTACGGAAGTGATTCGTGACGTGTTACCGGAGTTGGATGAGGTAGACTTGCATGCCAATATGGTAAATGAATACGGCGTAAATTCCGTATCTTTGATTCGTTTGCTCGTAGCGGCAGAAAGCAAGTTTGATATTTCATTTACAGATTATGAGCTTGCTCTCAGTGATTACGATTCTTTTAGTGATATTGCAGCATTGATCGCAGAAAAATTAGCATAGATTGGGAGGAACAGCAAAATGGCAGATATGAAAAAATTACCGGTAACATATCCAATGATTACATCTTGGCAGTGGCATGCGACACTGTTTTCTATTCTTTCAGATGATGAGAATGCAAAGAAGTGGATTTTCAGCAACTATATTCAGCTTCGATGCTATAATATTCAGGAGATTTTCACAGGTGACGATATGCTTCTCGCAGATATGATGCCTGGAAGCAGTGCATTGAAGCAGTGCCCGTATCTTATGTTCTCGCTGCTTACAAAAGAGCAGATTCAGAGCTATTGCGGAAACATCATTGACTTCATCATCAAGACAATTGATCTGAACGGATATGTATATGGAGTATTCGATGAGGCAAAGATTTTGTGTGATGCAGAGGTTGATTACAAGTTCCCTCATGAGTTGTTTATTTATGGATACAATCGTGATGAGGAAGTATTCTATGTAGGCGACTTCACATTCCAGGATCATTATTCTTATAACACAGTCAGCTTCTCTGATTTAGAGCGCGGCTATGAGGTTATCACAGAGCAGGATGACCATGTATTTAAGGATGACCATAAGGGTGGACGTGGATTGTATGTTGTAATGAAGAATACGGAGCATCCAATCTATGAAGTAGATATTGAACTGATCAAACAGACAATCAGTGAATATCTGAATTCCCAGGATACAAAGGATCATTTCCGTATGCTCCGTAACCGTTTTGATGATACAACATTCGGTATCAAGGTTTATGACAAGGTTCTTTCCCAGATAGAAAAGCAGCTGCATGCAGAGGAACCGGACTTTGATATCCGTGCATTGCATGTCATGTATGACCATAAGGTTTTGATGTTAGAGCGTATTAAGTATCTGATGAATCATGGATTCCTGAAATACAATGAGAATACGATCAGCGAGTACCAGACAGTTGTCCGTAATATGCTGACTGCGCGTAACCTGCTTGTCCGTATCTCTATCACAGGTGAGATCGAGTCAGCTGTCCGCTTCAAGAACTATTTTGAACTTGCAAGAGAAAAGGAAATCAGTACATTGTTCCGTATCCTTGCAGAACTGGAAGATAAATAATATGACAAAGATTCATGTATCTGTTGTAAAAGTAAATCGTGAATACATAGAACAACATTTTGATGAATTGGTCGAACGCTTATACCCGGAACGAAAGTCCCGGGTATTGGCTTTTCGTAGACGGGAACCGGCATATACCTCGATTGTTGCAGGCTTAATGTTACAGACACTTGTAGAAGAGAAGCTTGGCATAGCTCCGCAGGCATTGGTACTAGAAAAAAATGAGAATGGAAAGCCGACAGTACAGGGACATCCAGAGTTTTACTTTAATCTCTCCCATGCGGGGGATTATGTTGTGCTTGCATATGGGGATGTGCCGCTGGGGGTTGATATCGAGCAGATCCGGGAAAAGGATAATCTGCGTGTAGCCAGACGTTGCTTTACCGAGCGGGAGTATGCTTATGTATCCGGACAAAAAGAGGTAGTATCTCAGGAGCCGGCAGATTCGCATGGTGGTTTGGCGAAAAAATTGAGGTTCAAGCCGGATGACAGTCTGTGTGCAGAACGGTTCTTTTATCTGTGGACGATGAAAGAGTCATATCTGAAGCTTACAGGCGACGGAATCAGCGTGCCGCTCAATTCCTTTGAAATCGATCTGGTGCAGAAGGCTGTCATTGGAACGCCGTACCGGTACTTTATGCTTCGAATGGATGATTATTGGATTTCTGTCTGTGCGGAGGAAGACTGTATGGTGGAATATAGTCTGGATTCCTGCATCCGCTTTTGAGATGGTTGGTTATGCTGATTTTTTGGAGACATTCACTGGTTGTCACGTTTGGACTTTTTGAGGATTTTGATATTGGCTTCAATTTTGTTAAGAAAACGCTTGACATTTGGTCTAAACTACGGTAGAATATCATCTGTTGTGAGACACAACACAGATGCGGTCGTAGCTCAGCTGGATAGAGCACTTGGCTACGGACCAAGGTGTCGGGAGTTCGAATCTTCTCGGCCGCATACCTTAAAGCTTTCCAATTTATTGGGGAGCTTTTTTTGCGCGTTCCTACAAGCACTGCACATCAGCACTTAACGAGGAAAGTGACAATTCGTAGAATTGATACTTTGCGAGTTTAGTGTCTGCTATGTGCGGAAGTGAGCGGGAGCGGGTCTGCGGAGAATTACGTTGTATGTTGCATCCTTAAAATATATTAAATGGCTCGCATTCCAAAGCAGAAAATAAAAAGACGATCGAACCTCGACCGTCTTATAAACTGGGCTACCAGGATTCGAACCTGGAAAATGCTGGAGTCAGAGTCCAGTGCCTTACCATTTGGCGATAGCCCATCATTATGAAGTTTGGAGACTCTTTTGTGTCTCACAAGTTGGTATTATATTACATGTCTATTGAAAATGCAACCCTTTTTTTAAAAAAAGTTACAAAAAGTTGAAATACGCTACAAAACGCCACACTTGTCAGGAATTGGATAAATAATTGTTTGACAAACGGAAACAAATACTATATGATTGCATACGTTGAACGCTAGGAGAAAACAAAGATTTTTGTAAATCAATTGCGTAGTGAACAACCATTTGAAAGGAAGTAAGTATGAGCAGCGTAATATATGTGGTTCCGTGGGCCATTTGTGATACAGAAAGCATATATGTGAAGAAAGTCAAGGGCGACGATGTGCAGGTGCCGGAGAAGGGCAGTGAGTTTAATTCATGGTG
Source organism: Wujia sp. (assembly GCF_056872695.1). NCBI lineage: Bacteria > Bacillati > Bacillota > Clostridia > Lachnospirales > Lachnospiraceae > Wujia > Wujia sp. Next base: position 89,710 of record NZ_DBMFCD010000010.1, read on the forward strand.
CATCCGTAATGTGATTGCAAGCCCGGATCGCAGAACAAAGGATACGTATGCGGTTGTGGATGTATTCAATGGCTATAAGGAAAAGATGAATGAGAAAGGCATGTCTGTATTTTCGCTTACGAATTCGCCGGATGTTTTACTGGATATGGGATTTGTAAAGGCAGATGAGACAGAGACATCCTTTATAAAGAATAAAGTATTGAAGTTGAATAAGGACAAGAAAAAATAGACCACGCATGTTTGTGGTCTTTTTTTAGAAAGTAGGGAAATATGATAGAAATTGGAAAATGGAATGATCTGAAAGTCATTCGTTCAAAAGACTTTGGAATATATCTCGGAGAAGAGGATAGTGCAACCGTGGATACGGTTCTGCTTCCAAGAAAACAGGTGCCGGAGGGCGTGAAAGCGGGCGCATCCCTGCGAGTCTTTATTTACCGGGATTCACAGGATCGGATCATCGCAACAACGAATACACCGTTGATCACCGTAGGAGAAGTGAAGAAGCTGCAGGTGAAGAGTGTGACAAGCTTAGGCGCATTTATGGATTGTGGACTGGAACGTGATGTGCTGCTTCCATTTAAGGAGCAGACGACGAAAGTGGAGACTGGGAAGTCCTATCTGGTGCGGATGTACGTGGATAAGTCCGGACGACTGGCAGTATCGATGAAGGTTGGTAAGGAATTGCAGCCAATCGAGGGTTACGAGGAGGGACAGGATTTCGTAGGAACGGTGTATGAGTTCAAGAAAGATTTCGGCGCTTTTGTGGCAATTGATGACAAATATCCGGGACTGATTTATGCAAGTGAATTGTATGCGCCGGTGCGTGTCGGCGATGAGGTGCATGGCAGAATCGTGAAGATCCGTCCGGATGGAAAGGCAGATCTTGCATTGCGGAAACTGGCATATGCACAGATGGAAGAGGACAGTGCGATGGTATATGCCGTTATAAAGAGCTATAAAGGCGTTTTACCGTTTACAGATAAGGCAGATAAGGATATAATCAAGAAAGAGTTCGGACTCAGTAAGAACGCATTTAAGCGCGCCTGTGGACGTCTCTTGAAAGAGGGAAAGATCCGCATTACGGAGAAGACAATTGAACTCGTTGATTAGATAATATTTATAGGAGGCACATATATTATGAAGACAGTGATTCAGACACCTAAGGCACCGGCAGCAATCGGACCGTATTCCCAGGCGATTGCGGTGGGAGATATGATTTATACATCGGGTATGATTCCGATTATTCCGGAGACCGGTGAGCTTGAGACTGGTGATGTCAAGGCACAGGCAAAGCAGGCAATCGGAAACCTGATCGCGTTGTTGAATGAGGCGGGCAGTGATGCGGAGCATGTGGTAAAGACTACGGTATTTATTAAAGATATGAATGATTTTGCTGCAGTGAATGAAGTATATGCAACATTTTTTGAGAAGGACTGTCCGGCACGTTCCTGTGTAGAGGTGGCAAGACTTCCAAAAGATGTGAAGATTGAAATCGAAGCAATTGCACTCAAAAAATAATAAAATAAGCATTTTGAACAGTTAAACCAAGCAAAATCACTCGATTATGCTATTTTCTGCTTGCATAATTACATATGAGTGGTAAAATAAAGGGCAGATAATACGCATGAGGGAAAGGAAGTAATAGATCATGAGCAAAAATATTGATTGGTCTTCACTTGGCTTTGGCTATGTGCAGACAGACAAGCGTTTCGTATCAAACTATAAGAACGGTGCATGGGATGACGGCGTGCTGACTGAGGATGCAACAGTTAATCTGAGTGAGTGTGCCGGAGTCCTTCAGTATGCACAGACCTGTTTTGAAGGTTTGAAAGCATATACAACAGAGAAGGGACAGATTGTGATTTTCCGTCCTGACTTAAATGCATCCCGTATGGCAGATTCCTGCAAGCGTCTGGAGATGCCTGTATATCCGGAAGATAAGTGGGTTGATGCAGTCGTGAAGACAGTTGAGGCGAATATTGACTGGGTACCACCATATGGTTCAGGTGCAACCTTGTACATCCGTCCGTATATGTTCGGCAGCAATCCGGTTATCGGTGTAAAGCCTGCAGATGAGTATCAGTTCCGTGTATTCTGTACACCGGTTGGCCCTTACTTTAAGGGCGGTGCAAAGCCAATTGTAATCCGTGTCAGTGATTATGATCGTGCAGCACCTCATGGAACAGGTCATATTAAGGCTGGATTGAACTATGCTATGAGCTTATACCCAATCGTTGATGCACATAACCAGGGATTTGCAGAGAATATGTATCTGGATGCTGCAACACGTACAAAGGTAGAGGAGACAGGTGGAGCAAACTTCATCTTTATTACAAAGGATGGCACATTGGTTACACCAAAGTCAGACAGTATCCTTCCATCTATCACTCGTCGTTCTCTGATGGTTGTTGCAGAGAAGTACCTTGGCATGAAGGTAGAACATAGAGAAGTTTACTTCGATGAGGTAAAGGATTTCGCAGAGTGTGGTCTGTGTGGTACAGCTGCTGTTATCTCTCCGGTTGGAAAGATCAACGATCACGGCAAGGAAATCTGCTTCCCAAGCGGTATGGATGAGATGGGACCATACATTAAGAAGCTGTATGATGCTCTGACAGGTATCCAGATGGGACGAATCGAAGCACCGGAAGGCTGGATCAAGGTAATCAAGTAATTTATGAATAAAAAAATATTAACCATTACAATTCCCTGCTATAATTCGCAGGACTATATGAAAAAGTGTGTCGATCACGCATTGATTGGTGGCGAACTTGTGGAGATATTGATCGTGGATGACGGCTCTACAGATGACACGGCGCAGATTGCAGATGCCTATGCAGAGAAGTACCCGACAATTGTAAAGGCAATTCATAAAGAAAATGGTGGGCATGGCGATGCGGTGAATACCGGTATCGCTCATGCAACCGGAGTTTATTTCAAGGTTGTTGACAGTGATGACTGGCTTGACAAAGAGGCCTACAAACAAGTGCTGAAGGTCTTAAAGAAGATTGTGGAAGATGAGAAGGATTTGGATGTCCTGCTCTCAAACTACATCTATGACAAGGTAGAACGTCGGAAGAAGCGCGTGATGCGTTACCATGGTGCTTTGCCGGAGAAACGTATCATCAGCTGGGAAGACAGCCGGATTCGGTTCAATAAGTTCCAGTATGTACTGATGCACTCAGTCATTTACCGGACACAGCTGCTGAAGGATTGCGGTTTGCAGCTTCCGAAGCATACATTTTATGTGGATAATCTCTATATATTTGAACCGATGATTCGTGTGAAGAAGCTGATGTACCTGAATGTTGATTTATATCATTATTATATTGGCAGAGAAGGACAGTCGGTCAATGAGAAGACGATGATGAAGCGGATTGATCAGCAGATGCTTGTCAACCGGACGCTGATCCAGTTTTTCAGTGAGAATCGAAAAGAACTCCCGCCACAGATGTATCGGTTTTTGTTCCAGTACTTAGATATGATGATGTGTGTTGCATCGAGTATCTGTGTTGTATCAAAGGACAAAGAGTTATATAAGAAGAAAAAAGAACTGTGGAAGTATCTGAAGGATACAGACGCAGAATTATACAAGGAACTTCGTACAACGTTGTTCGGTATCACGTTCAATCTGCACGGACCAACGGGCAGATGGTTTGCCAGAACCGGATATCGTGTATTCCAGAAGTTGTTTGGATTTAATTAGAAGATAAATAAAAATTCCGAAGCTTGTTTATAACAAACTTCGGAATTTTTGTTTTATCAAAAAACTATGAAACGAACAGTTATTACATTTCTTTCTGTTTTGTTCTTCCCCAAGGAATCACATAGACAATTGGATAGAGGATTGCTGCCATTGCAAATGCACCGATGACATCCCACACCGAATGTTGCTTCAAAAACATCGTGGATAAGATAATCAGAATACCAATGACTGTTGCAATCACTTTGATCCATGCTTTATCTTTTACACCTTTGCTCCTGTATAGGGCAACGAGACAACCAAGTGTGTTAAATACGTGCAGACTTGGGAATACGTTCGTGCTTGTGTCTGTCTTATACAGCATCTTGACGAGTCTTGCACACAGGTTATTGTTGTAGGAGATATCCTGCCGCAGATCCAGACCATTGTGCCAGATGGTGCAGATGATCAGGAAAATCGTCATGCCGCTGAACAGATACGCACAACATTGATAATATTCTTTCTTGGAATAGAAAAATTCATAGCCGACAATCGCCGGGACGAACAAAAACCACATAAAATAGGGGATAATAAAATATTCACAGAACGGAATCTTGTAATCAACCGGCATCGATACGAGATGAAACTCTGTGGTTACTGTTTTCTCCAGCCACATGAACCATGGCATATAGATTGCGACGTATAACAGTGTCCATATATGATTATACTTTTTTAAAAACGTAGGACTTTTTTTATTCATATGGTCCGGATACCCTTTCTTTTGTGCTGCATAGAAAACCGAAAGGATATCCAGCCGGTGAATTCACATGCATTTAAAACTGCCACTTTCAAATGTAGACAAATGGTAGTATATCATGCTTCTTCGGAATGTGCAATCGCAGCACCGACAAATCCTAAGAATAATGGATGTGCCTTGTTCGGACGGCTCTTAAACTCCGGGTGTGCCTGTGTCCCGATGAACCAAGGGTGATCCGGAAGCTCGATCATTTCAACGATATGTCCGTCCGGAGACAGACCAGACAGGAGCATGCCGTGATCCGTCAGAACCTTTCTGTAATCGTTGTTTACCTCATAACGATGTCTGTGACGCTCGTTGATGTGATCGGTGCCATATAACTGGTATGCTTTGGAACTCTTGTCGAGTACGCAAGGATAAGAACCAAGCCGCAATGTTCCGCCTAAGTCTGTGACACCATTCTGGTCAGGCATGATATGGATGACCTGATGGCTGGAGCTTGGGTTGAACTCAGAGCTGTTCGCATCCGGATAACCGACAACATTTCTTACGAACTCCACGATGGTAAGCTGCATACCAAGACATAAGCCAAGGTAAGGAATCTTGTTTTCCCGTGCATAGGTGATTGCTTCAATCATACCTTCGATACCACGGTCACCGAAACCGCCGGGTACTAAGATGCCGGATACATCGCCTAAGATTTCTGCGACATTTTCCTTCGTGACAAGCTCAGAATCGACCCACTTGATCTCAACATCCGCACGGTGCGCGACACCGGCATGCTTCAGGGATTCTACGACAGAGATGTAAGCGTCATGCAGGCTGACATATTTTCCAACCAAAGCGACGCGCACCTTCTTCTGTGGATGCTTCCAGTTGTCAACCATGGCGATCCAGTCATCAAGATCCGGTGCCGGGCATGGAATGTGGAGACATTTGCAGGCTGCATCAGCAAGCTTCTCGTGCTCCATAGCAAGAACCACTTCGTATAATACATCCACGTCCAGATTCTGGATGACACATTCGCTTGGAACGTTACAGAAGCTGGCAATCTTATCTTTAATTGCTTTGTCTAACGGAAGATCGGAACGGCAAACTAAGATATCCGGCTGGATACCAAGCGACTGACATGTCTTTACGCTTGCCTGTGTCGGCTTTGTCTTCAGTTCGCCGGATGATTTTAAGTAAGGAATCAGTGTGACGTGGATCATGATACAATTTTCATGTCCGACATCCAACTGAAACTGACGGATGGCTTCCATGTACGGTTGGCTCTCGATATCGCCGACAGTACCGCCAACTTCGATGATTGCAATCTCATCGTCTTTTGCATCTGGATTGCGATAGAAACGATCTTTGATTTCGTTTGTAATATGCGGAATGATCTGAACGGTATGACCGCCGAAGTCACCACGACGCTCCTTGTTCAGAATGCTCCAGTAAACCTTTCCGGTTGTCACGTTGGAACCCTTGTTCAGACTCTCGTCGATAAAACGCTCGTAGTGTCCAAGATCCAAATCGGTTTCTGCACCGTCATCTGTTACAAATACCTCGCCATGCTGAATCGGATTCATAGTTCCCGGATCCATGTTGACATATGGATCAAATTTTTGGCTGATTACCTTGTAGCCGCGCGCCTTCAACAGGCGTCCAAGTGATGCCGCGGTAATACCCTTACCGAGCCCGGATACAACGCCGCCGGTGACAAAAATGTACTTTACTGCCATAGCTCATTCCTCTTTCTGTTTGATTTTTATATTTTCATTCTATTTACTTAAGAAAAATTCAAAAATTATTATAAACGAAAAGGAAAACGAAGTCAATTACAAATGATTAGAATAAAACATAAGTTGGAAGATGCGGTTATCCTTTGGGTTCTGACGGAATAAATATTTGCCGGATTTGCCCATTTTACGGTAGGATTTTACGTCCTGATACTTCGTTACAATGTTCAAAAACGGTTGCTTTTCTTCCGGTACATGGTAGATCCGTTCAAATGCTTTTGCCTGTCTGGAGATATGTCCGCCGTTCGTGCGGCTCTGCTTTAAGCGGCGGAAGAATCTGGAATAGCCGGAAGGGGCTGCTGCACCGAGCGCATTTCCCGCATGCTGACGGTACTTGTAATGCGCTGCGCTGTCATAGCAGACTTCGCCGAAGCACGAAGCAACAAGATAGAGCCACCAATCATGCATATAGATATCCTGAGGCATGCTGATCCGGATATAAGACATAAGAGCCTGGTTAAATACGATACTGGCACCGCGTGCGATGTTCTCAATCAATGCATTCCGGAAGTCGGGAACCAGCTCTCTGCCTGCGGTCTGCATGGATTCCGGAAGCAGATTCAGTGCATCGTCGGTATTCCACGCGTCACAACAGTAGAGAAGCGGTGTTGCAAATGTGCGAATCTGGGAATCATGCTTCTTTTTTTTCGGCGATTTTGATTTGCGCATCTGTTCGAGTTTCTGACAGGCGATGGAAAGCTTATCTTCATCCCACACATCATCTTGATCGGAGAGGGCATAGAAATCCACATCCGGGTCGGATAATTCGAACAGACGAAAGAAAGAAGCGACCACGCCGCAGTTTTCGCCGCTTAGATATTGCATGTTGTCATGGAGTGCGGCATAGGCACGCAGGATATTCACGGTGCCATCGGATGAACCGTCGTCACGGACGAACAGCTTCACGGCAACATTTTTCTGATTCAAGATACTGTCTAATTGTTCTTTTAAATAAGCTTCGCCATTGAAAGTAGATAGCAGAACCTGAACTGTATACATAATAGTCTCCTTTTATAAATGCAATGTCGTAGACCGTTAATTGGTCAACTCTGTATAAATCGTAGTCATAAGCTTGTGTACAAGCGATATATCAAAGTATTTTCTGCAGTTGACCTGATTTTCCGCGCCGAGTGCCTGTGCCAGTGCCGGATCATCGAGGATTTTGTTCGTCTTCGCTGCATATGCGTCTACATCCTTCGTTGGAAGCAGGTAATGCTTGCTGCGGGTATGAGGTTCCGAAGCAAGTAAGTCGCGGTTCCCACGGATGTCCGATGCAATGATGGGGAGCCCGGCAGCCATTGCCTGCATAACAGCGACAGATAAGCCCTCCTGAAAACTTGTAAATAAGAACAGATCCGCACAGCGATACAGATCCAGAACATCCGTATGATAGCCGGCAAAAAATACACGGTCAGCAATCTGCAGCTCCTGTGCCAGTTCTTTTAACGACGGTTCGAGAATGCCTTTGCCACAGATGGCAAGGATTGCATCGTCCCGGTCGGCCTTCGCAAATGCACGGATGGCAGTTGCAACGTTCTTGCGGGGGATCAGCTCTGCGACCGTCAGTATAATCTTCTTGTCAGGGGGCAGACCGAACCGTCTGCATACCTCCGTTTTATTGACACGGATAGAAGCAATCGCGTCCGTATCCACGCCAACACCGGGAACATGGTGTACGTTTGGATGGTGGAACTTCTGCTTTGCTGCCAGGTAATCCTCCTGATTGAGCGTAATCAGACAATCCGTTACGTGGGACAGCCATTTCTCAACATTATAATATAGGATATAATTCTTGAGACCTGCACCGCGGAAAAAGTGAAATCCGTGAACAAAATAGATGACTTTCGTACCATCTTCTTTGCGGAATTTCTTCGCGGCAAGGCGGCCAACCACGCCGCCAAATGGTGTCTGTGTATGCACGATCCGGCAAGGGTGGTTCCGCATATATCGCTTCAGAATCCGGATGGATTTGAATGCCTTTCCAAGCTCGGTTACCTTTCGGGGAATCGGCAGATCGATGATCTCGATATCCTGTGCGGCAAGCTCGTTTGCAAATGCGTGGATACGTTCCGCGGTGCTTGAATTTCCCTCCTGAAAATTCGCGGCAACCGAAATCGTGTATCCCATATCCTGCAAAATCCGGATGTTGTCCTTATTAAAATGATCAATCATTGATGCGGAATTCGCAATCAATAAGGCGTGTTTTTCCATATAATAACGTCCTGTTTATATTCTTGTAATCTTATTGTGACCATATGTGGAAAACTGTGATACAGATTTCCACAACTAATATGAATTATACTACAAAATGGAATTCAATACAATTCAATACATTTCAATACAATGCAAGACATCTGGATAATGTACAATGTGTGTTATGGCAATAATGTATAAAATAACCGAGAGCAGAATGATAAAATATGCTATACTTTTAGATTGGATTTAGAAACGAATAAAAATAGGTGTTATGTTATACAAGGAGAAATTACCATGAAATTTGCACATATTGCAGACGTTCATCTTGGAACGAGAAGAGAAACACCATATCTGTATGATGGATTCTTGAATTTTATTGATTATATGGAATTGCATCCAGTGGACATGATCTTTATTACCGGTGATTTGTTTGATCATGTACCAACGAGGGAGGATATTGTATTTGTCGATACACAGCTGGCGCGATTGGATAAGACGGATATTCTTTATGTGACAGGAGAATGTGACTATCTGGGAAAGGAAAGCGTTCTCTGGAATTATGAGTTTGTATCGCGGATGTATCTGCTTGATTGTGAGGATATCCATAATCATGTGCCGGAGGGGGAACGTGCCAAACGCAATTCCTATGCAGAAGGAATCATGGATAGTCTGCATTTTGAAAAATACAATGTAGATATTTATGGCATTTGCCAGTATAGTGCCCGGAATGAGCGAAATGATTTTGACAGTGTGTATGCCAGAAATCTCCGGGCAATCAATATCTTTCTTGGACATGGAGGCAGTGCAAATGTCTGCCCGTTTGAGGTTGAAGATTTCGGAGGAAAACATTTTGGATATATTGGGCTTGGACATAAGCACCAATATCTGGCATTTGAAAAACAGCATGTATATTATCCGGGAAGCTTAGAGCCAATCAATGAGGATGAAACCGGGGAACATGGGTTTATCTATGGATATATTGACAAGCAACTGACAAGTGTAAAATTTGTTCCAATTGCAATGCGACGGTTTGAGGAGAAGAAAGAAGAAAAAACAGAAATTGATTATGAATTGTTGCAGGAACTAAATCAGAAGAATGCTTTTGGAAAACGGTTGCAGGAACTTGAGCAGATGAAGATCAGACAGGCACGGGCGGTAAAGAAAAAATATGCGGATGGTATGCTGGAGAACTTACAGGAGCTGACAGGAAAACAGACATTATCCACATATACGCCGACACAGGTTGCAGAGGCGTGGACAGAGCTGCAGGCGCAATTAAAGGCAGAGCTTCAGTCCCTGCAGCAGGAAATTTATGTAAATGAGCAGGAACAGGCGGAACTAGAAGAGAAACTTCTGGCGTGTCCGGATCAGACGGGCATGACAAATGTGCTGCATGAGGATATCGGAAGGCTGCAATTTAATCTATCAAAGTTAGAGTTTGAAGATCAGCAGGTGGACAAGAAGTACAGCCGTAGACGGATTGGGTTTGTCTTGTGGATCGATACACCGCTTGCAATCGTGTTGGCATTACTTGTGACGATTGGAATGATTGATGTATTCTTTATGCAGGCATGGGATGCATGGTTTCGGCTTGTGACAAGTCTGATTGGATTTGAAATTGTATTTACGGTGCTTGGTTTTTGTGTGTATAATATGACAAAGAAGCTACGGAAGAAGCTATTTGGCACAGAGATTCCGGTGGAGACACATGCGCGGCTGCAAAGTCAGATTCGTCTACTGGAGGGTCAGATTCATGATCTGCAATTGGAAGAAAGTTCAAGATTTTTAGATCAGAAAAATTATGACGAGAATAGCCGTAGGATGAAAGAGGTACAGAAGCAGTATCAGCAGCTGTTGGAACTGTCAGAAGTGATTTTGCTTGTATTGGATGTGAATGCAAACAAGACAGTAAAAGAATAAAAAGTATAAATAGATATGGAATTACAGAAATTATACAGCAAGGTGCGGCAGGCGGTAGATGCTTACCGGATGATTGAAGATGGAGATAAGATTGCAATCGGTATTTCCGGTGGCAAGGACAGTCTGACGCTCCTGTATGCACTGGCTGGAATGCGAAAATTTTATCCGAAGAAATATGACGTCGTGGCGATCACGGTTGATACCGGTGTAGGAGAATATATGGAACGTACCGGGGAAAACGATGCAGATGCCGGGGCTGGTGCACAAGCGAATCGGCAGATACTGGGAATGGATTTCTCTAAGGTGAAAGACTTGTGTGAGTCGCTGCAGGTTCCATATGAGGTTGTCAAAACGCAGATATTTCCGATTTTGATGGAGCGGCAGGAGAAGCGGATGTGTCCGCTCTGTGCGAAGATGAGGAAGGGTGCTTTCAATGAAGCAGCACTTCGACTAGGGTGCAATAAGATTGCATATGCGCATCATAAGGATGATGTTGTGGAGACGTTTCTGATGTCGCAGGTGTTAGAGGGGCGGGTGCATACATTTTCACCGGTGACACATCTCGATGGCACGGAGCTTGATCTGATCCGGCCGCTTGCATATGTGACCGAGGCGGAGGTGCACGGCTTTATGCGACGGTATCAGCTTCCGGTGGTGAAGAATCTGTGTCCGGTGGATGGCGCGACGAAGCGGGAGGCCGCCAAGCAGATGTTAGCGCGGATGGAAGAAGAATTTCCGAAGGCGAAAAGCCGGATGTTCGCGGCAATTCAGAGAGACCATATTGATGGCTGGTAGAATGAAACAGAAAGGTGAAAATTGTAATTTATATGGAATTATGAATTGATTTTTTTTGTCATCTGTGTTATCATGTCAAATGTTGGATTGATTTCCAATTTTATCGGTGCGTGGCTCAGCTTGGTAGAGCGCTGCGTTCGGGACGCAGAGGTCGTGGGTTCGAATCCCGTCGCACCGATTTTTTTGTACCCATTTTTCCCCCAAAAAAACTTGAACAATGAAATGAATGGATTATTTTGATATTGGAGGAACCGGCATGAAATTATTACTTGCAGAAGATGAAGTGGATATGTCCGAGGCGTTGGTCGATATTCTCACCTATCACAAGTATACGGTGGATGCTGTGTTTGATGGGGAAGAAGCGCTTGATTACGCAACAATCGGCGAATATGATGGCATCATCCTGGATATCATGATGTTGAAGATGAAAAAATGACAAACGTCCAAATCTCTTTAACCCGGAGATCAGCGAGGACATGGCGATGGCGGCACGATATTTCCTTGTGCGGTTCGACATGGATGGGAAGATCGTCTATACGGATGTAAATAACATTTCCTCCGTTGACGAAGAGACAGCCAATGCATATGCAAGGGAAGTCTATGCATCCGGAAAGACCTCTGGCAAGAAAGAAGAGTTTCGTTACAGAATGCAGGCATCGAAGGATAGACGCGGCACGAATATTGTATTTCTAAATGTCAGCAGTGACCGGCAATCTATGCTGGCGGTTCTTCTTATATCCAGTCTGATATTTGTCGTTGGTTGGGGCTTGATGTTACTTTTGGTGATCGCGCTTTCCAAGCGTGCGATCCGGCCAATCGCAGAGAATCTGGAGAAGCAGTTTGTCACAGATGCCGGACATGAGATCAAGACACCGCTTGCGATTATTCTCGCGAATACAGAGGCAATGGAACTGCATAACGGTGAGAGTAAATGGAGCAAGAATATTCGCAAACAGACGGAACGCCTGTCGGGGCTGATGAAGAATCTGCTTACGCTGGCTCGTATGGAAGAAGGAACGGCACCGGTTGTGATGGCCGATCTGGATATGAGCAAGCTTACAAAAGAAGTGGCAGATTCGTTTGCGGAATCCGCAAAGCTGAAACAGATTGAACTGCAGACGAAGATTGCTTCGGATATCAAATTACATGCAAACCGCGAGGAGATGACACAGCTTCTTACGATCCTGCTGGACAATGCGATTAAGTATTCCATCGAGCAGGCGGATATTGTGCTTACGCTTGCTAAGCGTGGCAAGGAAGTAATGCTTAGCTGTGAAAATACATGCGGGAAGCTGCCGGATGTGGAAGCAGACCGGCTCTTCGATCGTTTCTACCGCTCGGACGTAGCACGTACGCAGAAGAGCGGTGGCTACGGCATCGGACTTTCCGTAGCCCGCGCAATCGTACAAAACCACAAAGGGAAAATTACTGCTGAGTATAAGGATGGCAATCAGATTGTGTTCATGGTAGAATTATAAGAAGAAAGAGAGGATTTAGTTTGATCCTCTCTTTTTGAAACTATCTTATTACTTCTTGTTATGCTAATTCGGTTTTGCTATATATTTTTATAGACAGGATAGAAGATATTATTAAAAGCAGTGCACTTATGATCAAGCTTCCGAACAGTAAAAGTGCAGAGGGAATATTTGACAAGAATTCTAGGTTTATTCCTTTTTTCATTAATTGGGCAAATCCAACAGGGGTTGCCATGATAAGTACTGTAAAAAACAATTTTGTCTTTTCGTATCCAACTTTGTATTGGATTGGCAGGTAGATGCTTAAACACAGTGACACAAGCAGGAATAGCACAATCGGGACTCTGTAGCTTACGCTTTGAAGTGTTGGAAACAAAAGAGCTTCGATTCCAAAGATCAAACAGCAGGCGAAATAGATCACGATGCAAAAAATATATCTGGACAGCACAATGTTTTTTCTTGAAAATGGCAATGCACACAGTAACGTGGATGCTTTTGAATATTGCGTTTCTTTTAGAGAAACATATTGTAAAAGCATTAAAATCGAGAACACAGTCACTAATACAAATCCGAGTAATCCAGCGAATTCTGGTATACGCCACAACAAAAATACTGGGAACAGGATACAGACTGCAACCATGAGCAGTACATATTTCTTTATGATTAGAAAGTCCTTTTTTACTAATTGAAGTAACATTTAGTTTCCTCCTTTGATATTGCAGAGCATGATATCTTCGATGGATGGCCGTTCGAGCATGCAGTCTGGCATGCGCTTTCTAAGATCATCCGCATATTTGGTAATTGCAGTAAAGCCGAATGGTGTTTTATCAATATTCATCAGCAGTTTTTCGGTATCCGGACATAAATCTGCTATATCGCCTTTTACGATTCTGTAACGATCCAATAAACTGTCTTTATCTTTCTGAAAAACAATATGCCCTTCATCAATCATGATTAACGTATCTGCAATTTTATCCAGATCAGATGTTATGTGTGTCGAAAAGAACACACCGCGTCCACCGTTATCCATAAACTCTTTCAGAATTTCTACCAACTGATTTCGGATAAGTGGATCAAGACCACTGGTTGGCTCGTCCATAATCAGAAATTCTGCTTTATGGGATAAGGCAAGTGCCAGAGCGTATTTCATTCGCATACCCTTTGACAGGGTGCTGATCTTCTGTTTCGGGTTAAGTGAAAACCGCGCAAGATACATGTTATAATCATCGTTACTCCATGATTTGTATGCGGAAGCTATGATGCTTTTCATCTCGGATAAGGTCAATTCCTCATAGAAACCGCCATCATCGAGAACAATTCCAATCCGTTCTTTTATTTCTTTTTCGTTGGAAGACAAATCCATTCCAAACCATTTGATCGTTCCGGATATTTTAGGAACCAGCCCTAAAATAGACTTGAGCGTGGTCGTTTTTCCGGCTCCGTTTTTTCCGATAAAGCCTGTGATGCACCCATCGGGCAATGCAAATGAAATATCTTGCAGAGAAAAGCCCGGATAGCTTTTGTTCAACCCTGTAATCTCTAAAATGTGTTCCATTTTAGTCCTCCTCATATAGAATATTCATCATATCATTTAATTCTTCTTGCGTGATTCCAAGGGATTTTGCAGTCTGTATCATATCCAGCATTTTTTGTTCTACGATTCGTCGTTTCGAATCCCTTAAAAGGTCTATATTTGTAGTAGAAACGAATGTTCCGATACCGACCTGACTATTTACAAATCCTTCTTTTTCCAGATCATCGTAAACCCGTCGTATTGTCAAAATACTTACTTTTAAGTCATTGGCAAATGTTCGAATAGACGGAAGAGCCTCTCCTTCTGCCAGTTCACCTCTTAAAATAGCATCGATAATCTGTTCCTCAATCTGCTGATAAAGCGGAGTATCGGATGTATTTGATATAAGGATTTTCATTTCAAGCCTCCTTAAAGTGTGATGTATGTATATACACACAATACACTATACACACATTTATGTCAATAGATAATATTTCATTTAGATTTTCTAAGGTAAATTTAAGGTAGCCCCCGTATACTCATGATCAGAGCAGGAAATCCTGCAACGATATGAGATAAGATCGGGAGGTGAGACTATGAATTACAGACACGAACGAAAGCATGAGATAACCTATGGCGATATGCTTTGCCTGCGTGGACGCCTGAACGCTGTCGCCCATGCGGATGCACACGGAGATCATGGGAAATACCACATTCGCAGCCTGTATTTCGACAATCTGTACGATAAAGCGTTTATGGAGAAGATTAACGGCGTGAACTGCAGGGAGAAATACCGCCTGCGCTATTACGATGGCGATACATCCGTGATCCATCTGGAGAAGAAATCGAAGATCAATGGACTATCCTGCAAACAGAGTGTGCAGGTGACTGCAGAACAGGTGACGCAGATTCTGCGCGGTGATGTCGCGTGGCTGCAGGAGTCAGAAGAACCACTGCTGCTGGAATTTTACACGAAGCTTGTGAATCAGGAACTGCGACCGAAGACAATCGTTGATTACACGCGGGAAGCGTTTACCTATGCGCCCGGAAATGTGCGGGTGACCGGAAGGAGATTCTACAGATGGTCAGGATATGCAGAGACCGGATGGAGATTCCGCGGGTGGACAGGATATGCAGCCACCGGATGGAGATTTCATAGGTGGACAGGATATGCAGCAACCGGATGGAGATTTTACGGGCGGTCAGAATATGCAGAGACCGGATGGAGATTCTTCGGATGGACAGAAGATGGAACCGCCGACAGGTACGGAGTCTGACGGTCAGAAAATGCAGAAACCGGATGGTGACATGGGCAATAAGCAAGGCGGACCGGGAGGCAGTATGGGAAGTGATGATGTATCGCTCATCTATTCGGATGATGAATATAGCAGTTACAGCAACATCTTCGATAACGCCAAGACAGATATTACAGACGAGGATAAAGAACGTTTGATTGCTTCACTGAAGTCTTTGAACGAGAATTCAGATATCGAGAATGTGGTAAATGTAGATGAGGTGATACGCTACTTCGTCGTACATAATTTCGTCTGCAACTTCGACAGCTATACCGGTTCGATGATCCACAATTACTATCTGTACGAAGAAGATGGACAGCTTTCAATGATTCCGTGGGATTACAATCTCGCCTTTGGCGGATTCTCGGCGGGTGGCGGAGGCAGCGATTCGGCAACACAGATGGTGAACTATCCGATCGATACACCGGTCTCCGGTGGAGCGGTAGATTCCCGCCCGATGCTTGCGTGGATCTTTGCAGATGAGAGCTATACAGAACTGTATCACACGTATTTTGATACATTTATCTCCGAGTATTTTGAAAGCGGATATTTCGAGAATCTGATTACAGAGACGGAGAATCTGATTGCTACTTATGTAGAACAGGATCCGACGAAATTCTGTAGCTACGAAGAGTTCGAGACAGGCGTGGATACGTTGAAATCGTTCTGCCTGCTCCGGGCAGAGAGCATCCGCGGTCAGATAGATGGCACGATTCCGTCCACAAGTGATGGGCAGCAGGAAGATGATTCCGCACTCGTCGATGCCTCTTCTCTTTCCCTTACGGATATGGGAAGTATGGGACACGGCGGCGGTACACCGGGCGGTGGTGAGCGGCCGGATTAAAACTTATAATAGAAAAGTCTGAAATGTAAATTAAAGCAACAATTTAAGTGAATCAACCGGAAAAACTGTGAATGAAAAGACCAGTCGTTTCCGGTTGATTTTTTTAAGTTTCTATTGTATGTTTGACATAATTTGAAGGCAGAAATCTCATAATACAGATGAAAGAGGGTGAAGCAATGAATATATTTGATGTCGTAGGACCTGTGATGGTCGGACCATCGAGCTCCCATACCGCAGGTGCTGTAAAAATAGGATATATCAGCCGGAAGCTGTTGGGCGAACAGCCGGTCTCCGCATGTATTTTATTATATGGGAGCTTTCTGACGACCGGAAAAGGACATGGTACGCGGAAAGCACTTGTGGCAGGTTTGCTTGGAATGCAGCCGGACGATGCGCGGATTCCGCAGGCGCTTACGCTTGCCGAAGAACAGGGCATGCACATCGAATTCGGAGAGGCACAGTTAAAGGAAGCACACCCGAACACGGCGCAGCTTTTTCTGCAGGGACAGGATGGCAGAAGCCTGGAGATCATCGGGCAGTCGCTGGGTGGCTCCCGGATCAACATTGCCGAGATCGATGGAATCGAAACGAATTTCTCCGGTGATTATCCGACGCTTGTCGTACACAATCAGGATCAGCCGGGACACGTGGCGGAGGTAACGTCGATGCTTTCACATAAAGGCGTGAACATTGCTTACATGCAGTTGTACCGCTCCAGCCGTGGCGGAGAGGCAGTTATGGTCGTGGAATGCGATCAGGAGATCCCAAAGGAGGGAATTGACTGGCTGAAAAAAGTCGAGGGTGTGAAGAAGGTCACGTATCTCGGACACGATACGGAAGCTATGGATAAGGGAGGAACTGCAAGATGATAACGTATCATTCGATTCAGGATATATTGGAGCTGTGCGAGAAAGAACAGATGACGTTTGCGCAGGTGATCGAACATGCGGATATGGAAGAACGCGCCGTGACGCAGGAAGCTTCCTATGCGAAGATGCAGAGCATGTATGAGGCGATGCGCCATGCGGATGAAACCTATGATGCGAAGCTTACGTCAGCATCCGGGCTGGTCGGTGGCGATGGCGAGAAACTTCGCGCATACAACGAAGCAGGGAAGAATCTCTGTGGTGACTTCTTAGGTCTGGTGATGGAGAAGGCAATCAAGATGGCAGAGGGAAATGCGTGCATGCGTAGAATCGTTGCGGCACCGACCGCAGGTTCGTGCGGCGTGATTCCGGCGGTGTTCCTGACGGCGCAGGAGAAGCTTGCGTGTTCGGAAGAACAGATGGTGGCAGCGATGTACATTTCCGCAGGGGTAGGCGCCGTGATTGCAGAAAATGCTTCGATCGCCGGGGCGTCCGGTGGCTGTCAGGCGGAGATCGGTTCTGCATCTGCGATGGCAGCGGCAGGGCTATGCTTCCTGCAGGGTGGCACGAATGCAATGATCGCAAATGCGGCTGCGCTGGCGCTTAAAAATATGCTCGGGCTTGCATGTGATCCGGTCTGCGGACTCGTGGAAGTGCCTTGTGTGAAACGGAATGTTGCCGGAGCTGTCAATGCAGTAAGTGCGGCGCAGTTGTCTTTGGCAGGGATTAAGAGTGCGATTCCGGTGGATGAAGTGATCGACGCGATGCGCAGAATCGGAAATGAAATGTCTCCGAACATAAAAGAAACGGGTCAGGGTGGACTTGCAACCACCCCGACCGCGATTCAAATAGGAAAGAGTTTATAATTGTGAAGAAATATTTATTGTTTAAGGCTGTGTGACTGCATAACCCGAAAAGCTTGTAGTCGAATCTGTCTTATTTGCACATCCACCAAGCAGGGCGGTTGCAGGCATCGTTACTGTTACAAGTGGCAAAATGGATTTTTTCTTCATAAAATCACGTCCTTTCAAATTCATTTTGTTTTTGTTTACAATACGAAGTATAGAGGACGAACCTTAAATCAACCTTAGAATTCTGAAATTGTAGGAAAATAATAATCAAATATGCGAAACAGTGTTTCGCCTTTTTCGGGAAATTAGAGAAAAAAATCAAGTGGTGACAATTTGCCACCACTTGTGAAGAAAATCAACCATATTTAACTTACTTCGCATCCTTCTTCCGTACCGCTAGTGCCGGAACCAGTCCGATCACGAAAGGTACGATCCAGGTGAATAACCGGTAGATTACAAGTGCGGCTGCTACGGCATCGCCGTCCGGAATGACACAGGCGAAGAACAACGCGAATACAAAGTCAAGCGTACCGACACCGGATGGTGCCAGCATGACACAGCCAACCATGTTGCAGACGGCAGTAAGTCCCAGACAGGTTGCAACTGTGACAGAATAACTTCCGGCAAAGAAAATTCCCGGAATTGCATACCAGCATGCGAATTTGAAGAAATCCAAACAAACGACAGTCAGAAACAATCGCTTATCTTTCCATACGATGCGCCCTTGTTCCTGCAGATAGTCGATGGAAACCTGCGCTTTATCCAATAGCGGATACAGACGGCTCTTTTGTTTCACAAGCTTTCGAGCCAGCTTCATGATCAGATCGGAGAATTTCTTGGAAACCGTTAATATAAACAAAAACAGACAGATCAATGAAATCACAACAGCCCCGGCAAACATATACCATGCGTATTTGCGGATGCCACTGTGCCCGCTCAGAATCAGAAGGAGAAATGACACAACGCCGAATAAACCAATCGTAATTTTCTGGAATGTATATTGTGCGAGGGACATGCCGGTTGCGGTACTCACGCGGATGCCATGCAGATTATAATAATAAAGCTGTGCGACTCCGGTTCCGCTTCCAAGTGTTGCAATCCGGAAAAATGTACACAGGTATGCACAGGTGATTCCCTGCCATACAGATAAACGATGGTCGCAGGTGTTCGTCATTTCGCTGATGATACAGCCTTCCGCGATGAAATACAGATTTCCAAGCAGCAGACACACAACCAGTTTCCATACAGGAGTTATTTGGATTTCTTCCAACGCTTCCTGCATCAGATTCTGATTTTTATAGCATACAAAAGCAATCAGTGCAAAGATAACCAACCATTTTGCGATGCTTTTTAATACCATTTTCTGATTTTTATCTGACTGATGTGTATCGTCCATTTTGTTCCCCCATTATATGGAAATAAAAGATAATAGCGTTATTTTAGTATGTTTGTCCAATCTTTGCAAGATATATTCCTGTTTTCACATTTTTCTCACAAATACATACAATGAAGTATACAAAAAGAATGTAAGAGGTAACCAGTTTGGATTCTTATAGAAATTATGGCTGCGGCAGAGGCCGTGTCATGAATCCGCGCGGCACAAATAGCTGCTATCCGTGTTCAGGTACCGGTCGCTGTGTGATGCCGGGCGATACGATGTGCCGGAAACCATCCATGCCGGATTGTGGTTGTGGCGATAAATTATCCATGTCAGATTGCGGTTGCGGTAATAAGCCATCCATGTCAGATTGTGGCTGCGGAAATAAACCATCCATGCCGGATTGCGGTTGCAAGGAATTGCCGATGAAATCAGATGGTGGGTGTGCATCCATTCCACGCAGAAATAACTGCAGATGCGGAGATCCAAATGAACATATGCGGCACATGCCGGTTGGTATGGGCTATGTTCCAATGCAAAAATGGGAGGAAATGTATGATCCTGCGACGGCATTGTGTCAGGGTACAGCTTTTCCATCTTTAAATCTGATTTTCTGCGGGAAAAGGGGGTAACGGATCATGAAACCTATGTGTAAAGCAGAGCTTCGACAGTTTATCGATCAGGTTTCCTTTATGATCGATGATATTACCTTATTTTTAGATACACATCCGGACTGCCGGGAAGCAATAGATGCCTACAATCATTTCAAGATGATGCGGTGCGATGCAGTATCTGACTATGTGAAGCAGTATGGTCCGCTCAACCGTTATGATGTGGACACGTGCGATGATTGGAATGCATGGATCGATGGTCCATGGCCTTGGGAAGGAGCGTGTGGTTGTTAAATGTGGATTTATGAAAAGAGACTTCAATGTCCTGTGAATATCAAGGAGACAAATGCGAAGCTGGCACAGGCGATAATTTCACAATATGGCGGCCCTGACGGGGAAATGGGCGCATCCATGCGGTATCTGTCCCAGCGGTATGCCATGCCATACAAAGAGTGTCAGGCAACTCTGACCGATATCGGAACGGAGGAACTCGGCCATCTGGAGATCGTTGCATCTATCATCTACCAGTTGACAAAGAATCTTTCTATGGAAGAAATCAAAGCCTCCGGCTTTGACAAATATTATATCGATCACACGATTGGTATCTGGCCGCAGGCAGCGGGAGGTATTCCGTTTAATGCCTGTGAATTCCAGAGCAAGGGGGATACGATTACCGACCTGTACGAGGATCTGGCGGCTGAACAGAAGGCACGCAGTACCTACGACAACATCCTCCGATTATGTAAGGATTATCCGGATGTCTACGAGCCGATCAAATTCCTGCGTGCACGTGAAGTAGTGCATTTCCAGCGGTTTGGTGAAGCACTTCGCCTGGTGCAGGATAAATTGGATGAGAAGAATTTCTATGCATTCAATCCGGCGTTTGACCGTTCGGCACCTTGCGTGGATAAGAAGAAATGTAATTGTGAGAAATAAGGATTTCTCGGGACTTAAGCCAATATAAAAAGGGACTGCCATGTAATGGGGATGGCAGTCCCTTGATTTCGGGGTACTGTGTGCTTTGAACTTTCACTCCTGCAGTGTATAAAATAACTTCGTCTCATCCACAATCCGATAGTTCCCATCGGTATAATCGACGATCATCACATTGCAGTTTTGCTGTAATCCGCCTGACCAAAAATCTTTGATCCCGTGTTTCTTAATATAAGACATGATTCCTTTGTTGAGGGCACCGTGTGCAACGATCATCACACGCTCGCAGGAATCAGCGAGCGGTTCAATCTTATCCTGCATAAAATCCCCGGCACGCGCGATCAGGTGCGGAAGCGTCTCTGCGTCGTCCGCAGGCACATACAATTCCGGCTGCTTGAAGAAGTAGCGGAAGGTAAGGGATTCGTCCTTGATCAGCTCTGAGAAGTTCTGACCTTCAAAATGTCCGAACGATAATTCGCGCAGCCGGTCATCGGTTTCAATCTCGATGTCGCGTCCATTCCGGATCAGACAAGCTGTTTCATAGGCACGTTTTAGGGGACTGGAAAATATTTTATCAATCCTTGTGTCCATTAATGCCGCACCTGTCAGTCGTGCAACCTCGCGGCCTTTTTCACTTAATTCGATATCCTCACGTCCTTGCAGACGTTTCTCACGATTCCACAGGGTTTCCCCATGCCTTACAATGTATATTTCCATCTATTAATCTCCATTCTATATAGAATTACCACAATTGTAGCTGCATATATAGATTGCAACTACAGAAGCCTGTAGTTAAATATTCTCAATCTGCCAGTCGATTGGAGCGACACCATGTCTCTGCAAAAATTCGTTCGCCTGACTGAAATGCTTACAACCGAAGAATCCACGGTAGGCAGAAAGTGGTGATGGGTGAGGTGCTTTTAAAATCAAATGATTTGGATTATCCAGCATGGCTGCTTTTTTTTGTGCGAAGCTTCCCCACAACAAAAATACGATTGGCTGGTTCTGCTTGTTGACAGCGCGAATTGCCGCGTCTGTAAATTCCTCCCAGCCCATGCCCTGATGGGAGGCAGCCTGATGTGCCCGCACGGTTAAAACCGCATTGAGCAGAAGAACGCCCTGCTTGGCCCATTTGACAAGGTAGCCGTTGTTTGGAATATAACAACCGACATCGTCATGTAATTCCTTATAGATATTGACCAGTGACGGGGGGATATCCACGCCCGGTTTTACAGAGAACGAAAGTCCGTGCGCCTGTCCGGGACCATGATAAGGATCCTGACCGATGATGACACATTTTACATCTTTTAACGGTGTCAGATGAAATGCGTTGAAGATATCATCTCCAGGTGGATAGATTGTGTGGGTGCTGTATTCCTTACCGACAAAATCAAACAGCTTTCGATAATAAGGCTTATCATATTCCGGTGCCAAAACCTTGGCCCAGTCATTTCGGATTGGTGGCATAATACTCTCCTTTGTAAATGCTGCCGGCAGGAAGCAGGCAGTTATCAATCTATGGATTTTCGTTAGTACTAGATTATCACAACTGCCAGAAGAATACCACAGGGAATTTCTCTATATAATAGGAAATATTTTGTAGATATAAATCTTTTCTGCTTATTTGAAAAAAGGTGGTTGACCGCAAAAAGAATCTGTGATAATGTAAGTCTGTAAATACAGAGAAGAGGAATAGTAGGAATCCAAAGGATTTCAGAGAGTCGTTGGCTGGTGTGAAACGATAATCCGAAGATTTTGAACTCGCCTTGGAGTAGCCGATTGAACAGATGTGAGACGAAGCGGTTTGACATAAGTAGATCCGGACGGAGCCTGACCGTTACAGCGGGAAGATATAGGATGCATGCATCTTTGTATCTGTGAGAGCATACGATATGTATGAATTAGAGTGGTACCGCGTAAGAGGTTAGAATGATGAAACTTGCGTCTCTAAGTAGTTGGAGGCACAGGTTTATTTTTTTATGTATGGAGGTAGAAAGATGAAAAATTTTGAGCATTACAAGCGTGGCTATTATATGCCGCCGGCACAGAGTACAGACTGGGTAAACAAAGAGTATATCGATCAGGCACCTGCATGGTGCAGCGTGGATCTTCGTGATGGTAATCAGGCATTGATCATTCCGATGAGTCTGGATGAGAAGCTTGAATTTTTCAAAGAACTGGTACGTGTAGGCTTCAAGGAAATCGAGGTTGGATTTCCGGCAGCTTCAGAGACAGAATACAAGTTCTGTCGTACATTGATTGAGGAGAACCTGATTCCGGATGATGTGACGATTCAGGTCTTGACACAGGCGAGAGAGCATATTATCAAGAAGACATTTGAGGCGATTCAGGGTGCAAAGAATGTTGTTGTGCATCTGTACAATTCTACATCCTATGCACAGAGAACACAGGTATTCAAGAAGTCCAAGGAAGAAATCCTGAAGATTGCAACAGACGGCGCAAAGCTGTTAAATGATATGGCAGATCAGTATGGTGTGAACCACCAGTTTGAGTATTCACCGGAAAGCTTTACCGGAACCGAAGTTGATTACGCATTGGAGGTATGTAATGCGGTAATTGATATCTGGAAGCCAACACCGGAGCGCAAGGTTATTATCAATCTTCCTGCAACCGTTGAGATGTCATTGCCACATGTTTACGCAAGCCAGATTGAGTACATGAGCAAGAATCTGCATGACCGTGATAATGTTGTGCTTTCTCTTCACCCACACAACGACCGTGGCTGTGGTGTCGCAGATGCAGAACTTGGTATCCTGGCTGGCGCTGACCGTATTGAGGGTACACTGTTTGGAAATGGTGAGCGTACCGGAAATGTTGATATTATCACACTTGCTATGAATATGTTCACACACGGCGTTGATCCAAAGTTGGATCTGTCTGATATTCCACACTTGACAGAGGTTTATGAGAGACTGACAAGAATGCATGTATACGAGCGTTCTCCATATACAGGTCAGTTGGTATTTGCAGCGTTCTCCGGTTCGCATCAGGATGCGATTGCCAAGGGCATGAAGTATCGTGAGAATGATCCGGATGGTATGTGGACAGTTCCGTATCTGCCGTTAAATCCGGAAGATGTCGGAAGAAAATACGACGGCGATGTCATCCGTATTAACAGCCAGTCCGGAAAGGGCGGCATCGGATTTTTGCTCGAGCAGAAGTATGGCTTTAACCTGCCACCGAAGATGCGTGAGGATCTTGGCTATACAGTTAAAGACGTATCGGATCATCAGCATAAGGAGCTTTCTCCAAAGGAAGTACTGGATATCTTCCAGAATGAATATGTAAACCGCGAGGATACGGTCAAGCTTGTAGAGTGTCATTTCAAGCAGATTGACGGTATTCAGGCAGAGCTTACCATCCTCGTAAATGGTGAGAAGAAGGTATATCACGGACAGGGAAATGGACGTCTTGATGCGATCAGTAACGCGATTATGAAGCATTTCAATATTAAGTTTGCACTTGTTACATACGAAGAGCATGCATTGCAGGTAGGTTCGGATTCACAGGCGTGTGCGTATGTAGGATTGGAAGTGGAAGGCGTGAATGGTATTGTCTGGGGCGCAGGCATCAAGTCGGACATTATTGATGCATCTGCATATGCTCTGCTCAGTGCGTTGAATCGTTCAAACCATATGAACAAATAGATATTTGAATATAATATACCATGTTGTTTCTTCTTGTTTTATCTGACAGTTTGTGCTAAAATAATCTAAATGTTGTGTTGTATTGTGCCGATAACACAGTTAACAACATGTGCAGAAAAATGCGTAGTAAACGAGCAGGAGGAGTAACACCATGATATTTGTGAAGTCGGAAGACTTGAAATATGGTATGCGTCTGGCAAAACCAATCTACAATAAGACTGGTGTTTTGTTGTATGAGCGTAATACAAGACTGACACTTCAGGGTATCGAGAGTGTAAAGAACTTCGGACTGCTTGGACTTTATATTCTGGAACCGGCGGAACCGGTGCCACCGATGTCAGAGGAAGATCTGGACTTTGAACGTTTTCAGACGATGGCAGTGTTCAGTATCCGGGAAGAACTGGATAATATCATTGCTGGCAGAGAACCAGTGAATCTGAAGCGTCTGGCAAATGCAATCATCACGAACTATGGACGTTTGGATCACAAGATTACATTTACACAGAATCTCCGTTCCACAACGGATTATGTGTATAAGCATGTGATCAACACGGCGATTTTGTGTGCACTGATTTCGGCACAGGCGTATTACACACCGACGGAGCAGGAAGAACTGGTATTGGCAGCGTTGTTGCATGATATCGGAAAGCTGTTATTGCCGAACAAGGTGCGTGAAAAATATGATGATTACGATACGAATGATCTGATTATTGTTAAGAAAATCCAAAACGATGGTCTGGGACTGCTCAGACCGGAGATCGGAATTGACAGTGGTGTCCGTAGAATTGTAGCCCAGATTCATCGCATGGAATATGGAAACAGCAATCTGGAACAGGGCAAGATTTTAAAGAGCACAAAGATTTTGAAAGTTGCGAATCTGTTTGATACAATGACCTGTATGAAGATCAGCGAGGAAGCGATATCGGAGATTGCAGCAATCAAATATCTGTTATTGAATAAAGACGAGTTTGACGAGGAGATAGTTGGTGCACTTATCAAGAGTATTAACATCCTGACACCAGGTGTCTGCATCGAACTTACAAACCGTGAGAAGGGACTTGTCATATCGGAGAATCCGCAGAATATTCTGCGTCCGGTTGTTTTAGGCTTCTCGACGAATAAAATTTATGATTTGAGTAATAATGGTGTATATCGGCGTTACCAGATTGTTGATATAATGAAGACTATGGATAATCGTATCAAGGTTGACCGGGAGCGATTGGAAGAGTACATGAATAAGCGATGATTGGAAGCAATTGTCGCTTGTTCCATTTATAGAGAAAAAACATCCAAATCCGAACGAGGAGGTATGCAAGATGGCAGAAAATATATTTAATGAAAAACAGGATTATATCGTTGCAGCACGGGACGAGGTTATAAAACGGGATGAATATGCGGCTAATATTGATCGCATGAAACAGCAACAGAAGAAGCTGTCAAGAAGCATTGCTTCAGAAGAAAGATCCATTGCGGATGAGATTGCGACGACAATCAAGAAGCGGAGGCAGGAGATTCAGTCAACTTACGATGACCGGCTTGATGATAACCGTGCACGGAAAAAGAAAGTGGCAAACAAACGCGACAAGAAAAAAGAAGAACGCATGGATAAGCGCTATCACGAGGAGACGAAAAGTCTGCGGGAAAGCGATAAGGATCTTAAGGTTGAGATGCAGACATTGCTGCGGAAATATAAGCTTCCGTCCTTCTGTGGGAAGAAGTTGTATTTTGCGCTGTTTTATGCGCGGAATGTGCGCGAGTTTGGCTTGAAACTTCTGGCATTTATAATCGGGTTTGGTGGTATTCCGGGACTTGTGACATTTCTGGTGAAAAAGCTTGTGCTCGATACCAAGAAAGATATCAATGTTGCATTCTGGTGTGCACTGGTTGTGGCAGGAACACTGATTCTTTTATTGTTGATATATTTTGCAATTTACAGTAAGACAAAACTCAAACATATGGATGCGATGACACAGGCGCGGAGTATCCGCGACAAGATGATTGCGAATAAGAAGCAGGCGAATGCAATCCGTCATTCCATCAACAAAGATCACGATGACAGTCAGTATAATCTGGATGCATACGATGAGAAGATGGATAATCTTGACGCGGAGGCAGATGCCATTGGTAAGGAAAAACAGGAGGCTCTTCGTACATTTGAGGAAGAGACGACATCCATGATTACAGAAGAGATCAACAACCGCAGACTTCCGGCGTTAGAAGCGATGAAGGAAGAAAAGGCAAACATGGAAAATGAAGTCACTGCGGAGGAAAAACGCTTCTCGGATCAGACGCTTTTGATCGCGAATAAATACGCCGCTATTCTTGGTGAGGATTTGTGTCGGCAGGACAAGCTGGAAGATTTGATTACAATCATGCAGGAGGGACAGGCGGACACTGTTTCGGAAGCAATCGCGGTCTACAAAGGTCAGAAAGCATCCAGATAACGAATCGAATATTTGAGTGCGTTCGCAATGCAGTCTGCGAGCTGCATGACGGTGTACAGACGGGTGGATTGCAGAAGCCCCGGATGTCCACCAGACACATTTACAATGCCGGTAATGGAGAGATCTCCGATTGCCGGCAATTTCTTTTTTACGCCCTTGCCGGGCAGGATAGGACCATCGTTGATTGTGACAAGTCCGACGTGGGAGCTGCTTCCGAGCGACGCATCGACAGCGATAACAAAGGGATTTTCATAATTGTTTCGGATATCGTGCAGGGCATCGCGGATATTCAGGGCATGGACGGGAGCGGACAGACATCCCATCACATGGAAGGTTTCACTGTAATTTAAAAGCTGTTCTCCGACGAGTGGACCAAGACAGTCGCCTGTGGCACGATCGGTTCCGATACATAAAATAATTGGCGTATATTGTTCAATCTCTACATCCTGCAGATATTCCAGAATACATTTTCCAAGCTCGATATGGGCATATCCCTGAGCAACATCAAAATATTGAATCCCATTTCTGCGTTCCGCTACTTCCTTCATAAACACCTCAGCCACGTTTGCTCCTTCTATACTCTATGCAGAAAGTATTAACAAGTTGTTAGAAAAATAAACAAAGCTGCAATCTGTTTCCTTTTCTGTCGCAGAATACATGTTGTTGAAATAAGTTGCGGTGGAAAGCCGGATACAGGCGACAGGTTTCGAAGCACAGAAAAAGGTGTTGATGCTATATTCTATAAAACAAAGTATGGAGGCGTAGCATAGCATGATTGAAGTTATCTATGACAAGGAAAAGGAAAAAGACAAGCAGGAATCAAACGAAAAAAATGAGCACGAGGTAAGCGTGAACCTGCGCCTGCCGAAAAACATAAGACAGATTGGTTCTCCAGACGGACATAAGCGAATTTATATGGAAGACTATGTTGTTACATATTTGAATTATATTGCAAGGCCGGGCAGCACGCAGGCACGAGGGGCGATTCTGCTCGGCGAAAGCAAGAAATCGGATGCTGGAGATGTGATATTCATCAGTGGTGCGGTCGATGCACAGAATATCGAGTTTGATATGGATGAAAGCGAATTTACACAGGAGGCATGGACAACTATCTATGATCAGGTAAAACAGTTCTTCCCCGGGCTTTCCGTGATGGGATGGTTTTTGTCGCGCATGGGTTTCTCGACAGCCATCAATGACAAAATCGAGAAAATGCATGTGGAGAATTTCCCTGGAAAGGATAAGGTATTGTTTATCACCGATTCGCTGGAGTCGGAGGATGCCTTTTATATGTATGAACACGGACAACTGGTGAAGCAGAAGGGGTACTATATTTACTATGAGAAGAATGAAGCGATGCAAAACTACATTATGAAGCAAAAGGGGGATGCCCCCTTGGAACAGTCCGAAATTCAGAGAAAAGACGAAGAAATCGTGCGGCAATTTCGACGCAAAAACAAAGATCTGCCGGAAAACAAAGATACCGGAGTCGGATTTGTGTATATTGCAAGTTCTTTTGTCGTACTCGCACTCCTGGCGATGGGAATCACAATTGTGAGTAATTATGATAAGATGAAACAGATGGAGGTATCCATCAACCGGCTGGAGGTAACAGCGGATACAACGGTGGACTCCGATTATGTAGAGGCAATGGCAACGACAGAGCTGCCGGCCGCAACGGGAAATGATGCAGAGACAAGCACAGGGACGACGGAAACACTACCGGCTGATATGGTGCAGCCAGGCAGTGAAGCTGCAACAGAACAATCGTCGGAAGCTGTCACAACGGAACATATAACGACAGAGGCTGCTTTACCTGCATCTGCGGAGCAGGATCAGTATTATATCATTCAGGAGGGGGATTCACTTAGTTCGATTGCTTTCGTGCGCTATGGCGATGCGGATCTGGCATCAAAAATCGCAGAGGCAAATGGAATAGGAATCGATGACAACATCTTTGTTGGTCAGAAAATACTCCTACCAAACATTGAGTAAATGTGATATACTTTATTGAATTATGGAGTTATATTTCAGATAGATGAGAGTAGAGCACGAGGGATTGCTATGAGAAAAAAGAAACAGAACACAGAAGAAAAAATTATCGATGTCGGTGGTTCGGAGATCGCAGGAAGACGAAATGCAGAGCAGTTGGATACCAAACGGAAAAAACATCAGGTATGGAAGTTAGGCATTCTGATTGCAATTATAATAGCAGCAGTTGTCTATGTGATTGGAACACGCTGGGAGTATAAAGGCTATAAAGTGGTAGAAAGTAATCAGACCGATTATTCGAATACGGCAAGCTATATCCGGTTCAGTGATAACCTGCTCAAATATACCCCGGATGGTGTTTCGTATATTAATGCAAAGGGCGAGACGGTATGGACAACAGGAATCAATATGAAAGTTCCGATTGCGGTTGCCAGTGGTGATTATGCGGTAGTTGCAGATATGAACGGAAATACCATCTGTGTATTTAACACATCCGGAGAAGTGAGCAGTCAGACGATGCAGTATCCGATTTGTGATATTGATGTCAGTGATCAGGGCGCTTTTGCGGTTGTTCTGGAAAGCGACAAGACGAATTATGTGAATCTGTATACCCGCAAGGGAGAAATCGTATATGAGATTCAGACCAGTATTGATAAAAGTGGCTATCCTCTGGATATTTCTATTTCTGATAATGGAGAGAAATTATTTACAAGTTATATGAATGTCGGAAATATGGTAATGCAAAATACACTTGCAGCTTATAACTTTGGAGAGGTTGGACAGAATAGTAATGCGGACCGGCTTGTTGGAAGCAATACATTTACGGATCAGATATTTTCAAAGGTGCAGTTTGTTGACAACGATACGGTTGTAGCATTTGGTACGAAAACGATTCATATCTATGCCATGAAGGAAACACCGACATTGAAAAAAAGGATTGCATTTGAAAATGAAATCCGAAGCATCTTTTATGGCGATGATTACATAGGAGTGATTCAGAAGAATTCGAATGAATCGGAAAATAATCTTTATACGATCCGCGTTTTTAATCTGCGGGGAAAGGAACTTTTTGCAAAGTCCATATCCTTTGATTATGACAATATTTTTGCAGGCAAGAATGAAGTGATCATAACAGGAGGAAATGACTGTGCGATTTTCCGTAAAAATGGTGCTGTAAAGTTCCAGGGAAAATTAAAGAATAAGATTCGGAGCGTAGTACCAAGTGGAAAGCATTTGGAATATGTTGTTGTATATGAGAATGAGACTCAGGTGATTAAGTTGAAAAATGTATTACCTGAGGGAACGCAGAAGACTACCGGAACAAAATCAGAGCCTGTGACGGCGACGCCTGCAAATGCTGCAACATCCGGAGATGCACAAAAAGGACAAGGTAGATAAGTAATATGGTATATGTAGTAATACTTGCAATTTTGACAGGTATGTTAATAGGATTCCAGAGAGGATTTCTGCGATCAGTGTTTAAGCTTCTGATCACAATCCTCTCTGTTGTGCTGTCATACGTTCTGGCACCATTGATTGCAAATTGGGTGATATCATACACGACACTGGATGATAACCTGCAAAAGTCGATTGCAACGCAGATAGAAAATTCAGCGAGACAGCAGATTACAAGTCAGCTCGAAGCAACCGTAGGGCAATATGGAATTACAGTGACGGACGATATGGTCAATGCGGCTCTTGATACACAGTTAAGTGAAAATCAGCAGGCAGATATGCTGTATCGGATTTCAATGCCGGAAAATGCACGGGAGACAATTTTACAAAATGCCACAACGGATGCAGCAAATTATGCAGCCCGTTCGTTTTATCAATATGTAGCAGGCTGCCTAGCAAAGATGCTTGTGCGGGCAGGAACCTATGTGGTAACGTTTCTGATTGTCAGTATTCTTTTATTTATAATATATCTGTTGCTGTCGTTTGCACTCCGGATGGCGTCGCTTGGAGGCATGAACCGGGTGATGGGCGCCTTGTTTGGCGGAGCGCAGATGCTGGTATATATATGGA
Source organism: Wujia sp. (assembly GCF_056872695.1). Lineage (NCBI taxonomy): Bacteria > Bacillati > Bacillota > Clostridia > Lachnospirales > Lachnospiraceae > Wujia > Wujia sp. The sequence goes on from NZ_DBMFCD010000010.1 coordinate 120,736, forward strand.
TGTTTTTTATTGTTTTGCATTACATAGTTGGAACTTCTGCCGGTGACTTTTTAACGGGACAGATACAGAATAATGTTGTATTATCATTTATAGACGAACATAATCTATTACAGCCACTTGCAGATCGTATGATTGCGAAAATATTCTAAATTGAGAGGAAAAATATCATAGAAAGCTGCCTTTAGAAAAAAATGTAAAAAAATGAAAAATAGGGTTGACTTTCAGATTTCAGAGTGATATTATAAGCAAGCTGTCGCTGATAAGACAGCAAAAAACACTATTCGACATCACGATATGCCGTCGAAAAAGTCAAAAGAAATTAAAAAAAGTTCTTGACAAAGACGAAATAAAGTGATATCCTATAGAAGTTGTCGCTAAGAACGACAGATATGAACCTTTGACAAATTAATAACATGTTAACCCTGAAAATTTCTTTAAGATATTTTCAAGGATTTATACAAATCCTATTTCATTCATCAGAATGGAAA
>NZ_DBMFCD010000011.1:0-90260 GCF_056872695.1 Wujia sp.
CAACAAGATACAGGAGTATGGAAAAATCAAGGCTCTGGGAGCGACAAAAAAGCAGATGAAACAACTGATCTTCAGAGAGGGCATTTTTTTGACAATTTTTTCAATACCGGTTGGATTGCTTTTTGGCTTTCTGATTGCAAAATGCGGTTTTAACTGGCTGGTAGAACAGGGGAACCTTGTATCAACCGGAACTGGCTCTATGGGAGTTCAAAATCAGCAGGTTCCTCTGTTTTCCCTGCCTGTTATGCTTCTCTGTATTTTCGTATCATTTCTTACCGTTGCTTTGGCACTGCGTAAACCAATGAAAATTGTTTCACGGATTTCGCCTATCGAAGCAACACGGTATTTAGAAAATGCAGAAACACAAAGAAATGGAAAACGAAATGGCAGAAAAAATGTTACCGTGTTTTCTATGGCAATGGCAAATGTAACGGGTAATCCCAAAAGAACCATTGGTACCATCCTTACGATGGGGCTTTCCTGCACATTGTTTGTGATTATCTCTAATTATGTGGGAAATATTGACACGGAGCATGAAGCACGTCTTTCCGTTAATCATGGACAATTTGAACTGCAGCTTGACTATTCTGCTGAGTATGATGAAAGATATCCGGAGAATAATCTGGATACGATTCTGACGGATGATCCATTGAATGATTCGCTGATTGAAGAAATCAAAAGCATTCCGGGAGTAACAGATGTCATGACGAGAGAGATTGTCTCTGTAAATCTGAACGGAACAAGATTTCCGGCTACTATTGTGAGTAAAAAGGATTTTGATTTTATGCGCCAAGAAGGGGATATTGGCTCTATGGACTATGATCAGGCGGTAAAGAATGGTGATATTTTCTTTGGCTGGTCAACGTGGATGGAACAAGATGGATATGCTCCGGGTGAATCCATTGCATTTGACTTTGAGAATGGAAGTGGAACCTATACCTATCAGGGAAAGATTGCAGGATCTTTTGTAAGTGCGGACACTTATCTTGTCATTCCGGAAGGTGTATATCGTTCCATGAATCCGAGAGGGACAGCCTATGGCTATCTGTGGGTGGACTGTGATAAAAAAGATGTGGCATCTGTAGAACAAAGTCTGAATACTTTGATTTCTAATACTTCGCATATAAAAATGGATACTTATCATGCCCAGTTACAATCTGCAGAATTTGCAGCCCGCATGATGAAGCTTGGCTGTTATCTGTTTATGGCTATTGTAGGACTCATCGGGTTTATGAATATGGCGAATACCATGATCATGAATATTACGACAAAAAAGCAGGAATATGGTATATTACAGGCTGTGGGTATGACAAATAAACAATTAAATTTATGCCTGCAGTTACAGGGACTGATTTTTTCGGTTGGCACCATATGTGTAGCACTTGTCGTTGGTCTGCCACTTGGCTACGCGCTCTTTGCCTATGCAAAGCATAATGGAATATTTGGAATAAATATCTATCATGTTCCAATCGTACCAATTTTTATTATGATTTTTTTGGTCGGTCTGTTGCAGATTGTACTTTCCTGCGTTTTAAGCAGTAATCTGAAAAAGGAAACGCTGGTAGAAAGAATAAGGTATCAGGGATAGTAAGTATGAGAGTATCAGATAATTGCTTATACCGAATGCAGAAATGAGAATGGAATAAGAAACACTATATGCCATATATATTAGTTTATTAGTTGATATTGCGGAATTTTCGATTATTGAAATTATAAAGAGGATAGAAGAAGTGTGGTGAAAATAGGGTAGAAGATGGAACAAAAAATGGGATAGAAAAGAATTTAACCTTGCACCTCCACCGAAAATAGTGTATAGTTTGCTTGTTTTTGAATACTAGAAAAGTATTGGAGGAATGGGAAATGGCAAAAAATCTGGTAATTGTCGAGTCACCGGCAAAGGCAAAGACAATTAAAAAATTCCTGGGTGCATCCTATGATGTTATCGCATCGAACGGACATGTACGGGATATGCCGAAAAGCCAGATGGGTATTGATATTGAACATGATTACGAACCGCATTACATCACAATTCGGGGGAAAGGTGAATTATTGGCGCAGCTTCGTAAGGCAGTCAAAAAAGCAGATAAGATCTATCTCGCAACGGACCCTGACCGTGAAGGAGAAGCAATCTCGTATCATCTGATTGCCGCCCTGAAACTGGAAGGCAAAAATTATAAGAGAATTACATTTAATGAGATTACGAAAAATGCAGTCAAATCTTCTATAAAAAATGCCAGGGAAATTGACATGGATCTGGTAGATGCACAACAGGCAAGACGTGTGCTTGACCGTCTGGTTGGCTATTCCATCAGCCCGCTTTTGTGGGAGAAGATCAAGAGAGGTTTGAGTGCCGGTCGTGTGCAGTCAGCCGCTTTGAAACTGATCTGTGACCGGGAAGATGAGATCAATGCATTTATTCCGGAAGAATACTGGAGCTTAGATGCGTATCTGTCAGCGAATCCGGCGTTGAAACCGGTTTGCTTTCATTATGCGAAGGATAAAGTCAAAAAAGAAGAACTTGATCGGGTAAAGAAAGAAATCGACGGAAAGCCATTTACGGTTTCGGAGATAAAGGTAAGCGAGAAGACGAAGAAACAGCCACTTCCGTTTACAACAAGTACGTTGCAGCAGGAAGCTGGAAAGAAATTGAATTTTGCAACAAATAAGACGATGCGTATCGCACAGCAGTTGTATGAAGGTGTGGAGATCAAGGGCATGGGCTCGATCGGTCTGATTACATACCTGCGTACAGATTCGACACGAATCTCAGAGGAAGCAGACAAAAATGCGAAGGAATACATCAAGCAGCAGTTTGGTGAGAATTATGTCGGTGAGGCAAAGGATGTAAAGACCGGCAAGAAGATTCAGGATGCGCACGAGGCAATCCGTCCGACAAATGTCGAACTGTCTCCTGTAAAATTAAAGGAGCAGCTTCCACGTGACCAGTTCCGTTTATACCAGCTTATCTATAACCGTTTTCTGGCAAGCCGTATGGCACCGGCAGTTTATGAGAACAAGACAGTATATGCCACGGCAGAGGAACATAAGTTTAAGGCTTCTACATCGAAGGTTGTGTTCGATGGATTCATGTCTGTATATTCGTTAGATGAAGAGAAGGAAGAAAAGACAAGACTGACCGGACTGGAAAAAGGTACAATACTTACCTGTGCAGAGCTTGAGGAAAAGCAGCATTTCACACAGCCGCCGGCACATTATACAGAGGCGCTTCTTGTAAAGACGATGGAGGAGCTTGGAATCGGGCGTCCGTCTACGTATGCATCGACGATCACAACGATTTTAAACAGGCGTTATGTGATCCGGGAGAACAAGAATCTGTATGTGACAGAGCTTGGTGCGGCAGTCAATAAAATGATGTCGGATGCATTCCCGGCAATTGTGGATACCGAGTTTACAGCAAATATTGAGTCGCTTCTGGACAGCATTGAAGAAGGGAAATTAGAGTGGAAGGTTGTTATCCGGAATTTCTATCCGGATCTCGCAGAGTCTGTGGAGAAGGCAAAGGAATCTCTGGAATCTGTGAAGATTGCCGATGAGGTATCCGATGTGCCGTGTGACCAGTGCGGACGCATGATGGTCATCAAATATGGTCCACATGGAAAGTTTCTTGCTTGTCCGGGATTCCCAGAGTGCCGGAACACAAAGACATACTATGAGAAGATTGGCGTTGCCTGTCCGAAATGTGGCAAGGATATCATCCTTCGAAAGACGAAAAAGGGCAGACTTTACTACGGATGTATCGGTTATCCGGACTGCGATTTCATGTCCTGGTCGAAGCCGTCGGACAAGAAATGTCCGAAATGCGGCGGCTACATGGTGGAGAAGGGAAACAAGCTTCTGTGCGCCTCCGAGACGTGCGGATACACCTGCGAACGCGAAAAAAATGAAAATGAGTAAATATTTAGTGGTAGGAAAAGATTTTTGTTGAAGCATACCACAAAATATGGTAGGATAGTTACTGTATGGAAATCTGTACAGTAACTATTTTTGTATGGATACAATATGGGTGTTTAAGACGGCTATATTTTATATCAATACATATCCGTTCTGATATGTGTTAGATGATTTGAATATAGATAAAGGAGGAAGTCGATGATCACATCCGGTATTTATAATTATGTGAATATTTTGGACAAAGCAGCGGATGCAGCGAATCTGCGAAATGAGCTTCTGACAAACAACATTGCGAATGTAAGCACACCGAATTACAAGCGGAAAGATCTGGATTTTGAGTCGGTTCTGCAAGGTGAGCTTGCAGGGGAAAAGAATCTGAGCAAGGCAGTAAAAAAAGCAAATCAGAATCTTGAGACATTGGATGCACAGGTGTATACGGATAATGCATCACTTTCTTACCGGTTAGATGGTAATAATGTCGATATTAATACCGAAGAAGCAAGACTGGCGGAAAACCAGATCAAGTATCAGGCACTTGTAGATCTGATGAATCAGGAATTTGCCAGATATAATACTGTGCTTAGCTCTGGAAATTAATGAGGATAATATCTGATAGTGATGTACCCATAAGAACATCAGATATCAGAATAGGGAGGTAACAGCGATGGGTGTATTTTCAGCGATGAACGTATCTGCAACCGGTATGACGGCACAGCAGATGCGAATGGATGTAATTGCACAGAACATTGCCAATGCAAATACTACACGTACAGAAAACGGTGGTGCGTATCGCAGAAAGACGGTCGTGTTTGAAGAACAGGATACAACATCTTTTGATCATATGTTAAATGGTTATATGGCAAATTATGAACCAAATGGTGTCAAGGTAACAAAGATTGTGGAAGATCCATCAGATTTACGTCTTGTATACGAGCCGGATAATCCGGATGCAAATGCAGATGGCTATGTGGAATATCCAAATGTGGACACGGTGACCGAGATGACAAACCTGATTGATTCAAGCCGTTCCTATGAGGCAAGTGCGACGGCATTCAATGCAGCGAAAAATATCGCAGCAAAAGGATTGGAACTATTTAACAGCTAAGAGTAGCAGGAGATAAATAAATGGCAATTACACCAGTAAGTCTGTTCAGTGATGAATGGACAACCTTAAACAGTATTCAGTCTGCGAATTCCGCAAGCTCTGCGGAACGTGCAGATAAGAAGACGTCTGGCTCACAAGGTACGGCGTTTGATACATTTTTGAATGCGGCAGTGGATATGTACAAAGAAACAGATTCTCTTCAGAAGTCTGCAGAGTCTGCGGAGATGAGTTATGCACTCGGTTATTCAGATAACATCCATGATGTTGCTGCTGCTGCGCGTAAGGCAAACATTTCCCTGCAGTATACAGTGAAAGTTACAAATGCGGTTGTATCCGCATATAAAGAATTGATGAATATGCAGTTGTAATCAGATGCATATAGAGTAGGTAGCATATGAGAGAATGGTTTAGTCAACTACCGTCAAAGATAGTTGAGTTTTGGAAAAAATACACAAAGAGACAGAAAGCGTTATTTTTCTCGGTTCTGGCGGCAGTTCTGGTTGCAGTGATTGCGTTGGTTGCAATCTTAAATCGGACTTCTTATGTGGTGTTGTCCACCTTTGAGGATACAGCGACAGCCGCGCAGGCAGCGAATCTGCTGGAAGAAAATTCAATTACATACAAGGTCAGCGACGATGCGTTAAAAATCGAGGTCGATGAAAATCAAGTGTCTCAGGCACGTCTGCTCCTTGGCGAGAATGGTATTGGAACGAACAACGGACAGTCGGATTATGACAGTCTGTTTAACAACAGTTTTAATACCACAGATTCGGAGAAGAAGCTTAAGGCAAAGCTTTATAAACAGTCTGAGATGGAACGGGATATCGCATCCATGCAGGGCGTGACGAAAGCATCGGTTACAATTAATCTGCCAGAAAGTACGAACACGGTATATGCGAGTGATCAGACTGCATCGGTCAGCATTATGCTTACCATAAACGGTGATTATAATCAGGAAAGTACAAATGCGATTGTAGAATATGCAAAAACATGCGTTGGTAATTCGGATACTAAGGCAATCACAATCGTGGATAACAAGGGTGAATTATTATTCTCCGGTCAGAATTCCACAACAAGTGCTTCTCCGGTTATTATGGTACAACAGCAGGTCGAGGAGTATTACAACAGCAAGCTTTGGAACTTGATGGTGAATTCTGGTGTATACGATGAAGTATCTGTATCTGCAAATCTGGATGTGAATATTTCCCAGCAGGAGATTGAGGACATCAAATACTATTCCAACGATGAGGACGATACCGGTCCGAAATCATCCCACTATTATTATCTGGCGGAAAACACAGATGGTACCGGTGGTGTAGTTGGAACGGATGCAAATGGTGAGGAAATTACAGACTATAATCTGCTTGATAATGCAAATGCCGGTTCAACACTGAGTGTTCTTCGTGAGGATTATGAGACAAGCAGTACAACTACACGTACTGTGACACCGGTCGGAGATGTCGATATGAAGAATTCCAGTATGGCGCTGTATCTGACACGGTATGAGAATTATTACGAGGATCAGATGAAGGAGCAGGGGTTGTTGAATGACACAACCTTTGCAGAGTATCAGGCAGCGAACTCGACACCGACGGAGAATATTAATCCGGAAGAAATGGTAAATATGCTTGCAAGTGCAACTGGCATGAAGGCGGCAAATATCTATGTTGTAGAACGGATTGTGCCTGTTTTTTACCCGGCAGAGACAAAGTCTGTACCGGTACAGAGTATTTTGTCAATTGTTCTTGCTGTGGTTATTGGTGGATTACTCTTATTTGTTGTATTCCGTAGCATGAAACCACAGGAGGTTGTAGAGACAGAACCGGAGCTTTCGGTAGAAGCTTTACTTGCGACAACGAAGGAAAACCAGACTTTGGATGATATTGAGTTTAGTGATAAATCCGCTTCCAAGCAGCAGATTGAGAAATTTGTGGATGAGAATCCGGAAGCAGTAGTGGCATTGTTACGAAATTGGCTAAACGACGATTGGGAGTGATACTATGGCGACAACATTACATTCATCGGATATTACAGGTGTGCAGAAAGCTGCAATTTTGCTGATCGCGCTTGGCCCGGAACGTTCCTCCAAAATCTTTCAACATTTGAAGGATGATGAGATTGAGGCACTGACATTGGAAATCGCCAATACAAAAAGTGTATCGGCAGAGTTAAAAGATGAGGTGTTGGATGAATTCTATGAGGTTTGTCTGGCACAGCAATATATTGCAGAGGGTGGTATTGCATATGCCAAGGAGCTTTTGGATAAGGCGCTTGGCGAGGATCGTGCAAGAGATGTCATTGGCAGATTGACGGCATCTTTACAGGTGCGTCCGTTTGAGTTTGTTCGAAAAGCAGACGCAAATCAGCTGTTGAATTTCATTCAGGATGAGCATCCGCAGACAATTGCTTTGATTCTCTCGTATCTTCCGGCATCACAAGCGGCAGCTGTGGTTAGTGCGTTAGCTCCGGAGAAGCAGGCGGATGTAGCAAAACGTATAGCAATGATGGATCGAACCAGCCCAGATGTAATCAAAGATGTGGAGAAAATTTTGGAGAAAAAACTGGCATCTCTGGTCAATCAGGATTACACAATTGTCGGTGGCGTGGACTCCATCGTCAATATTCTGAATACCGTCGACCGGAGTACCGAGAAACATATTATGGAAAATCTCGAAATCGAAGAACCGGAATTGGCAGACGAGATCCGCAGAAAGATGTTCGTGTTCGAGGATATTCTGTTGCTTGATAATCGTGCAATCCAGACAGTGCTTCGTGAGGTGGAGAACAACGAACTTGCAATTGCACTTAAAAATGCAAATGAGGATGTACAGAAGGTGATCTTTGATAACCTGTCTTCCCGTCTGGCTTCTATGATCAAAGAGGACATGGAATTTATGGGACCTGTCCGGCTGAAGGATGTCGAGGATGCACAGCAGAAGATTGTAAATATTATCCGAAAACTGGAGGATGCCGGCGAGATCGTAATTTCCCGTGGTGGAGGTGACGAGATCGTTGTCTAATATTTTTAAATCCGGGATACCGGGCATGCGAACGGTGTCGCAGGAACCGTTTGTGATTGATGCAAACAGCCGTGTGATTGAACCGCCCAAAACGCGTGTGGTTCGTCAGAAGAATGATGTACCAGATAATTCTGCAGATGCAGGAGATACCTTTGAGGCGGGTATTACAGAGATGGCTGCCACAATCAATCTGGAAGAACACAAAGAGCTTTTGGATGATGCGATGGAGAAGGCGAAGCTTTTGCAGGATGATGCGCGCGCGCGGGCACAGAAGATTTTGGAGGATGCCAATGCAGATGCAGAGGCAATCCGCAAGGCTGCACAGGAAGAGGGCTTTGCAAAAGGACTCGAAGATGGAAATATGGAAGCGATGCGCCGAGCAGATGAGTATCTGGAAAAGATCAGCCGGGAACGCGATCAGGCACTCGCACAGGCACGGGAAGAAATGATGGAGAACATCACAGATACCGAGGAACAGATTGTGGATGTTGCCTGTAAGCTGATTCAGAAGCTGACCGGCATACTGGTCGATGATTATAAGCCGGTAATGATCTATATGATCAATCAGGTGTTAAATGAGGATGAGGATTCCAGAAAATTTGTCATCCGGGTATCAGAAGAGAATTATACATATATTGCAGATAATGCGGATCGATTGTCCGGAGCTGCGAATCCGGGAATAACCATAGAGATATTCAGTGATACAAAACTACAAAAGGGGCAATGTCAGATCGAAAGTGACACGGGCATCGTGGATCTGTCCATGGACGTACAGGTGCGGAATCTGATTACCGCTATCAAATTATTATCTACGCAATAAAGGCATGATCGCAGATAGCAATATCTGCGATTCTCTATATATAGCCGTAAATGGAGCAATGGGATGTTGAAGAAGTTTGACCGAACAAAATATGATGCGCTGCTGTATCGTGATTTCAGCGTGCATTACGGAAAAGTAAATAAGGTTGTCGGGCTGACGGTAGAATCGGTAGGCCCACCGGCAAAACTGAACGATCTGTGTGAAATCATCTCGAAAGATGGTATGACGAAGGTTATGGCAGAGGTCGTCGGTTTCCGTGAGAACAAGGTACTACTGATGCCGTATGATTCGGTTGATGGAATCGGACTGGGGGCAACGGTTCGGAATACGGAAGGTGTCCTGCAGGTTCCGGTTGGCGAGGAGTTGCTAGGAAAGGTGTTAGATGGCATCGGGCGACCGATGGACGGAAGTACGCTTACAACGTCGAAAACGTACCCGATTGACGCGCCACCGCCAGATCCGCTCAAGCGTAAATTGATTGATGAGGTGCTGCCGCTCGGGGTAAAGGCAGTGGATGGACTTTTAACGATCGGAAAGGGACAGCGTATTGGCATCTTCGCCGGAAGTGGTGTTGGGAAAAGTACACTGCTTGGTATGTTTGCCAGAAATACAAAGGCGGACATCAACGTGATCGCGCTGATCGGCGAGCGTGGCCGTGAGGTAGGGGAGTTTATCGAGCGGGATCTGGGAACAGAAGGTCTGAAGCGTTCTGTGCTTGTAATTGCAACTTCGGATAAACCGGCGCTGATCCGCAATAAAGCGGCAAAGACTGCAACCGCGATTGCAGAATATTTTCGGGATCAGGGCAAGGATGTCCTTCTGATGATGGACTCTCTGACCCGATTTTCAATGGCACAGCGGGAGATCGGACTGGCATCCGGGGAACCACCGGTTACAAGAGGATATCCGCCGTCGGTATATGCGGAGCTTCCAAAGGTATTAGAACGCGCAGGAAACACACAACAGGGTTCAATCACAGGCCTTTATACGGTACTTGTCGATGGTGATGATTTTAACGAGCCAATCACTGATACGGCGCGAGGCATCCTGGATGGACACATTGTGTTGTCAAGAAATCTGGCACATAAGAACCATTACCCGGCAATCGATATTATGGCGAGTATCTCCCGATGCATGAGTGCGATTGCATCGAAGGAGCATAAGCAGGCGGCGGGCAGATTAAAAAATGTGCTTGCAACTTACAACGATGCAGAGGATCTGATCAATATTGGTGCCTATAAATCCGGATCCAATCCGGAGATTGATTATGCAATTACGAAGATCAATCAAGTCAATGCGTATCTGATGCAGGACGTGGACAGCAAGTTTTTGTTGGAAGATGAGTTGCAGCAGTTGTATGCAATTTTTGAATAAGACAGGATGAAGAATGTATGGCGAAGTTTATCTATCAGATGCAGAACATTTTGAATATCAAATATAAGCTGGAGGAATCTGCCAAGCAGGAGTATGCGGAAGCAAGGCAGACGCTTATGGTGGAGGAACAGAAGCTTGCGGCATTAAAGGAACGCAAACAGGGATATTATGAAGCTTATCAGACGTCCATACAGGGAAAACTGGATTTTCTTGAGATTGAAGAAAATGCAAACAGCATGGATATCTTAGACATGATGATTGAGGCGCAGAATGCCGTGATCCGTCAGAAGAGTAAAGAGCTGGAGCTTGCCAGACAGAAGATGGCACGGGAGATGCAGGAACGGAAGATGCATGAAAAGCTCAAAGAAAAGAAGTTTGACGAATTTAAACAGGAGCTAAATGCGACCGAAAAGCAGGAGACCGACGAGGTGGCAGGGTATCAGTTTACAAGCGCGAAGAAAGAGGTGGAAGGCAATGGCAAAAAATAAGAGAGAAAAAGGAGAAAACTCCAGCAACAATAAAGGTGTAGGCATTCTGATCGGCGTTTTAATCGTAATTACATGGTTGAGCGTGATGTGCCTGCTCATAAAATGTGATGTAGGTGGATTTGGAAGCCGTGTGCTCCGCCCGGTATTTAAGGATATTCCTGTAATCAATAAAATATTGCCAGATGCTTCGGATGAGGAAGTTGCAATTGAGAGTGATTATCCTTATGATAACCTGCAGGATGCTTTAAAACAGATTGAGACACAGGATGCAGCGATTGGAAGCAAAGATGCGGAAATCTCCGAACTGAACGACAAGGTGACGGAATTACAGGCAGAAGTTGACCGTCTGACGACCATTGCAAAGGATCAAAGTGACTTTGAAGATGAAAAAAAGAAATTTTATGACGAAATAGTCTATGGAGATTCGGCTCCAGATACCGATACATATAAAGAGTGGTACAATGAGTTGGATGCGGAATCCGCCGCTGAGATCTATCAGCAGGTGTTGGAACAGGATCAGGCAGATGACAGTATTAAGAAAATGGCACAGTCTTATGAAGAAATGAATGCAGCGGAAGCTGCAAAGATTTTGGAGACGATGGGCAATGATCTTGATACGGTTGCGTTGATCATGAACAATATGGATGCGCAGTCAAGAGGAAAGGTACTTGCAGCAATGAATCCGGATTTTGCGGCTGCGGTAACAAAAAAACTCTTGCCATAGAGCTGTTGTACAATTCCAAATAAGAAAAAAGGAGGAACGCGAATGATTGTAGGAATTCAATCAAGTGGAATCGGAAAAATCGATATACCCCAGACAGGCGGAATTACAGACAAATCAAAGTCGAAGGACAAAGCTTCTGGAACATTTGCAGACCTGATGAATCTGGCTGTAACCAAGCCGGATACCACCGCACAGACAGCGGATTCTGAAATGACGAAAAACGATGTAGATGCAGTAAAACAGGCAGACACAACGGTTTCTGGTGAGAAAAAAAAGACGAATCTGAACAAGTATGAGAAAACGGATGCAAAGACAGAAACAACACATACCGATGCAGAAAAAACAAAGCAAAATGAAGCTGCACAGGAAACAGAAAGCGACGATATAAAAGTGAAACTGCTTTCTGGTAAGCTGAAAAAGTTTTTGAATGTGGATGATGAAACATTGCAGAATCTCTTGCAGACAGCGGGACTTATGATGAAAGACCTGCTTGACCCGGCTGTGATGAAGGATTTTATTCTGCAGATTAATGATGCAACATCTGTGGATTTGCTGATCAATGAATCTCTGGATACTCTCATGCAACAGGCAATGCAGCTTCTGGATGAGGTTTTGACTGTGGCGGATGAGACAGTGATTTCGACAGAAGTGCCGGTTGAGGAATTATTTCCGGAGGAGATAGAATCAGCATATACAGAGAAAAATGAACCGGTTGCAGATACTGAAAAGCCACAGACGGTGGAAGCAAAAACTGAGATGGTTGCACAGACAACACCGGAGGAGCATGTTACCCAGACAGATGTAAAAAGTGCTGAACCCCAGACTACTGACACGGAGATACAGGTGACTGTACAGACAGAGGATTCCGGAGATTCGAATGCTTCGGCAGATATGATGAAACAGAATGCAGAAGGTTTGATTTCCAATCTTAATCAGGCGATGGGTCAAATAACAGGTGATGAGATCGCGACAACGCCGTTTGATACATCTGTAACACAGACGGATATTGTCCGTCAGGTGGTGGATGAGATTAGATTGAACTTATCAAAAGATGTCACATCGATGACCCTGCAGCTGAATCCGGAACAGCTTGGAAAGGTACAGATTCATGTATCTACAAAAAATGGTGTGATGCAGGCGCAGATTATTGCAGAAAACGAAGCGGCAAAGGCGGCTGTGGAGTCGGGCCTGACAGTGCTGAAAGAAGCTTTTGAAAATCAGGATCTTAAGGTAGAGGCCATTGAAGTTATGGTCGGGACACCAGATTATTTTACGGAAGAAAGCGATGCACAAGCACAAATGGAGCAAAAAGAGCAAAAGCCAGGAAAATCGGCTGGCTCGGTTAACTTCTCAAGCGGTTCTGACGATGAAATAAATGAAGATATGTCATTGAAGTCAGAAATGATGAAAGCACAGGGTAATCAGGTAAATTATATGGCATGACATAAGAAAGGAGGCATAACATGGCAGTTGATTCAGCAGTCAGCAGTATTGCAAACAGCTCAAATAGTTATTCTGCAACATCCAAGGGAAAAACATCCGGAAGCGATCTTGACAAGGAAGCGTTTTTGAATCTGCTTGTAACACAGATGCAGTATCAGGATCCCTTAAATCCGAGTGATAATACAGAATATATGTCTCAGTTAGCACAATATTCTGCGTTGGAGGCACAGCTTAATATCAGTGATACACTGGATAAGGGAAATAACCTGAATCTGGTTGGCAAATATGTAATCATGAATACAACGGATGCTTCAGGTAAGCAGGCAATGATCAGTGGACTTGTAGAGTATGCGACGGTAAAGGATGGTGATGTGTACCTGTCAGTTAATAATACATATTATCCAGCAGAAGATTTGGATTCGGTGATTGATTATGATTATTATCTATATTTGAAGAAACATGCAAACAGCGATGGAACAATTAATAAAGATAATAATTCTGATGACAGCACAAACGATACAGACAATACTGGAGACAAAACAGATAAAACAGATAAAACAGAAGAAGCTTAAGGAATGACAGTCTTATGCAGAACAAGGAGGGAATGCATATGCGATCTTTCGATGTCGATTTTCTTTCTATGGGACAGGCTGCAAATCTGTATTTCCAGAATGTGAAGCCGGAAAAAACGACAGAATCAAACAAAGAAGCTGTCAGCTTTCAGGAAGTATTAAATGCGAAATTCGAACAGAAAGTGAAATTTTCTAAGCATGCAAATCAGCGGTTGGAAAACCGGAATATTGAGTTGTCCGAGGATCAGCTGGAACGTCTGAATCAAGGCGTTGGACAGGCGAGGACAAAGCAGATTCAGGAATCACTCGTGATGATGGACAATCTGGCATTTATTGTAAATGTCAAGAACAATACCGTAATCACTGCGATGGAGCAGGGAGAAAGCGGACAGGTGTTTACAAATATTGATGGAGCCGTCATTGTATAAAAAAGCCGGACCGATAAGGAGGCTTTGGTTTTCCGAATGACAGAGGAAAATTTTAAACAAGATTATGGAGGTCAAAAATTATGATGAGATCACTTTATTCTGGTGTTGCCGGGCTTAAGACACATCAGACAAAAATGGACGTTATCGGTAATAATATCGCAAACGTTAATACAACAGGATTCAAATCTTCATCGGTGTTATTCAGCGATGTTTTATATCAGACAAGTGCCAATGCGACCGGTGCGACAGCTACCACAGGCGGTACAAACGCATCCCAGATCGGTCTTGGTGCCAAGACATCATCCATTCAGACATCGATCACACAGAATGGTAGTGCGCAGACAACAAACAACACATATGATATGATGCTTTCCGGTTCTGCGTTCTTTGTAGTCAGCCGTGGTGGAACAAATTATTTTACTAAGGTAGGTTCCTTTGGCGTCGATGGAAGTGGATGTCTTGTAAACGGAAGTGGATATCAGGTTATGGGATGGCAGGTTGATCCGGATAATCCGAACCAGATCAAGAAGGATACGGTATCGGCACTTTATCCGGAGTCAGAAGATAACAAGGTGTCATCTCCACAGATGACAACCGATGCACATCTGACCGGAAATATTGATATGACAGATCCTGAACTTACATCTGTGGATGGACGTGCAATTTCGGTGTCAATCTATGATGCGCTTGGTTATAATTATACTGTAAAATTCAAGTTAACGCAGGATCAGAACCAGGCGGATAAGTCTTTATATAATCTTGAGATTGTATCCATCAAGGATTCAAATAATATTGAGATAACAGGAACGGACGATCCGACAACAGCTACTGTTGAAGGTGGTTATACAGCTACAATTGGAGGCGCAAATTCCATTCAGGTCAAATTTGATGCGGATACAGGTAACTTTGAATATGTTGGAGCAGCGGGACAAAAGAATGCGAAGCTTGAGATTAAACCGAATAATCCGAATGAGAAGGGCGATGTATTCCAATCTGTAATCAATGGTGAGGCTGTCGATGGAATTGATGTCAATTTCTCATATTTAACAAGATTTGAATCAAACGGTAAGTCTACAGTAAAGGCAGTACGTGGAGCTGCGGATTCTACTGGTGGCGGTCGTTCCATGGGTAAGTTGAATGATGTCAGCATTGATGAGACAGGTAAGTTATATGGCGTTTACACAAACGGTGAGACAAAGCTGCTTGGACAGATATCTGTTGCAACTTTTGCAAACCCGATGGCACTCGAAGCACTTGGTAATAGTGTGTATACAACTACACAGAACTCCGGTTACTTTGATGGTATCGGAACGTCTGTTGACGAGGATGGCGGAAAAATCTCACAGGGTGTTCTAGAGATGTCAAATGTTGATCTTTCTGCAGAGTTTACAGATATGATCACAACACAGAGAGGATTCCAGGCGAATTCCCGTATTATCACAACCTCAGATTCCATGCTTGAAGAGCTTGTAAACCTGAAACGATAATTTATAAATAAAAGGGCAGGTATTTTCTACTTTTGACGATGTGAAAAAGTGGAAAATGCCTGCCTTATTTTGTAGACATAAAAATCGAACTGTGCTATAATTAGCCTAATTGTAATGTCGGAAAATGTGTAATCTTTCAGGGAGTACAGAGATATGATTGAAGTAACCAGATTAAAAGGGAAAAAGATGACGATCAATGCCGAACTGATAGAGACAGTGGAGGAGACTCCGGATACTGTGATTACGCTGACGAACGGCAAGAAATTCGTCGTGAGTGAGTCTGCTGAGCAAGTAACCTCACTTGTGATTGGTTATAAGAGAAAAATATTTGCTTTATTCTTGGATTGTGGGAACAAGGCAGAGAATGTATAGGGGATAACAACATGGATTTTACTTCAATCATAGGAATGGTGGTTGCATTTGGCTTGATGATTTACGGAATGGTAAATGGTCATGATTTCAGTGTAATCGTAGATAATTTTGTCGATATGCCATCAGTATATATTGTATTTGGTGGCGTTCTGGGTAGTGCGTTTGCCGGAAACTCTTTAAAAGGGTTTTTATCTGGCTTAAAGTCCATTGGTCTGATTTTTAAGAATCCAAAGTCGGATGAGGCAGGTACAATCAAATCAATTATCGAGCTTTCTAACCTTGCAAGACGTGAAGGCTTACTTGCATTGGAAGAATCGGCAAATAATTTGGAAGATGAATTTATGAAAAAAGGAATCATGCTGATTGTCGATGGTACGGATCCGGAACTTGTACGAAGTATTCTGGAAGCAGAACTTATGAATGTGGATTCCCGGCATCAGGGGAATATAACGTTTTGGAAAAATATTGCGACTGCAGGTCCTGCATGGGGTATGATCGGTACATTGCTTGGATTGATTAACATGCTGAAGAATCTGTCAGATCCAGATTCTATCGGTCCAAACATGTCCGTTGCGCTTGTTACAACGTTGTATGGTTCTATCATAGCCAACTGGTTATGTGCGCCGATTGTTGCAAAGCTGTCTTTACAGAATGAGACAGAAATCAAATTAAAAGAGGTCATGATCGAGGGAATCCTGTCAATTCAGGCAGGTGAGAATCCTCGTGTCATAGAAGAGAAGTTAAAGTCATTCCTTGCACCGAAGGATCGTCAGGAGTTCGCAGAAGAAGGCGGTGGTCGTTAATGGCAAAAAGAAAACAACAGCCGCCAGACGAAGGCTCGCCGGCGTGGATGTCCACGTTCAGTGACCTAATGAACCTGTTGCTTTGTTTCTTCGTATTGCTTTTTGCGAGTTCAACGATGGACGAGGGAAAGATACAGAAGATTGCAGCATCCTTTGACAATCTGTCATTCAGTGTGATCAGCGAAGGAAGTGTTTCGCTTTTGACGGGAGAGATGTTATCTGGAGGTATGACACAGCTTGCAGATACTGACAGTGTGTTGTTGGAAGCAGGCAAGAACATCGACGGAAACACAGGGGACAAGTCAAGCAGTGCATCCCCGACGGATGCGGAGCATTTGTCAGACGGTGATCTGCAGGCGGAGGTAGAACGCCGGGGGGAGAAACAGTCGGAAGAAATGTATGAGGAAGTCATGCAGATGGCAGAGACCTATGCGATTGATGACCAGATTATCCTTGATTTTAACGATCAGTATGTGGAACTGGATCTGAATGGTTCGATTCTGTTTGATTCCGGTAATGCGGAGATCAAAGATAATTCCAAGCTGTTTTTGCAGAAGATTGCACAAATCCTTGTCAAGTACAAATACAATGTAATCGAGATTGAGGGACACACGGATAATATCCCAATCTCAAATTCAAAGTATGAAGATAATCGCTCGCTTTCCGCAGAACGTGCGCGCAGTGTATATGAATACGTTGTGTCGCAGGAGCATTTCATAGACAGCAACATCAAGATTGCCGGCTATGGAGACAGCCGCCCGGTTGCGTCAAACGAGACAGAAGAGGGAAGAGCGAAGAATCGTAGAGTTGCGATTAAAATCTACAACAAGCAGAATTCAAATAATTAAGGAGTCAGAAACATGAAGAAAAATCTTATAACCGTTGTTATATTAGCAATTAGTATTATAAACCTTGTATTTAATATTTTGCTTGTGTTTGTGTTTATGCCTTCCACATCGAAGACAAACAGACTGATTACCGATATTGCAGAGGTTCTTGATATTGAGATTGCTTCGCAGACAAAGGACGACAGTATATTTGATGTTAGCAATCTGGCACATTACCAGTTGGAACAGGGAAATCCAATCAACCTGAAAAATGATGGTTCGGGTGACCTGCATGTTGTACAGTATGGTTTGACAATCAATATGGACAAGACAGCTAGTGATTACTCCAAGGTATCTGCCAACATCGAAGCATCTACCGCGATGATCTACGATATGGCAAGAAACATTATTGGAAGTTATACATATACCGAAGTGATTGATGGAGAGACAACCACGAACAAGATCAAAGAGGAATTGTTGAAGCAGCTCAAGGAAACATTTAATACCGAATGTATTTATTCCGTAAGTTTTTATAACTGGGTTGCACAGTAGATTATTGCCAGCAGGAGGTGAGAAAACGTGGCTGACGTACTCTCACAAAATGAAATAGATGCGCTCTTGAAACAATTATCTACTGGAGAGCTTGATGCGGACGACTTTACACAAACAAAAAGTGTAAAAGTCAAGGAGTACGATTTTTCAAGACCAGCCAAGTTTTCAAAAGAGCATCTGCGTACATTAGAGATTATATTTGAACATTACGGAAGATTACTGAGCAGTAACCTGCCAGCGTATCTGCGAAAGAATGTGCAGGTTGAGGTGATGAATTCAGAGGCAGTTACATACTCAGAGTTTTCCAATGCCTTATCTAACCCGGTATTGCTTGGTGTCGTTAATATGGCACCGCTAGCAGGCAATATTATTATTGAGATTGCAACCAATCTTGGATATGCGATCATCGACCGCCTGCTTGGCGGAGTTGGAGAACCGTTAGAAAAGAAAAGAGAATTTTCTGAAATTGAGCTTTCAATACTGGAAAAGATATTTACCATATTAATTGATCTGTTGCGGGAACCGTGGACAAATGTTGTGGAGATTCATCCGTATCTGGAACGGATCGAGACGAATCCACAGTTTGCACAGATCATTTCACCGACAGAGATGATAGCGATTGTAACGGTTAATATCAACATCGGTGGAGTGGAAGGATTGATGAATATATGTCTGCCATATCTGACGTTGGAAGATGTGATGGATAAGTTGAATACCAAATACTGGTTTTCAACGATGCAGGATCGTGACGAGACGAGCTATGCTGATGTTATCGAAACTGCTATCAACCGGGCACTGATTCCGGTATCCGCGGAGCTTGGAAAAAGCTCACTCACCGTTATGGATTTTATTAATCTACAGGTGGGAGACGTGATCAAGCTGAATCGAAAGATTGAAGATGAACTTGATATCTATGTAGGTAATATAGTAAAATTTAAAGCATTGCCGGGATCATTTAATGATGATTACGCAGTGAAAGTAACTGAGATTATAAGAGAGGAGGAATAAAAGAACATGGACGGAATGTTATCTCAGGAAGAGATTAACGCATTGCTTGGGAATATGAATACAGGTTCTTCCTCTGCCCAGACAAGTAATAACGATATTGTACTTTCCGATGCGGAAAAAGACGCAATCGGAGAAATTTCCAATATCTGTATGGGTACAGCAGCAACAACGATGTACTCGCTTGTGAACCAGAAGGTCCTTATTACAACACCGGTTGTTGAGATTACAAATTGGGATAAGCTTACAGCAGAGTATGCAAAACCATGTGTATTTATTAATATCCTATACAAAGAAGGAATTGATGGAAATAATGTATTGATTTTAAAAGAAGATGATGTAAAGGTCATTACAGATCTGATGATGGGAGGTGATGGATTAAATCCTGCACCAGAACTGACAGAACTGCATTTTTCAGCCATTTGTGAAGCAATGAATCAGATGATGGGAAGCTCCGCGACGTCATTATCTTCTATGCTGAATTGTAAGATTGATATCAGTCCGCCGGAAGCAGAGCTGGTAGATATGGCTGGCAATATAGATGCTGCGAAAGCCAGTGATTTTTTGGATAAGGATTTTGTGCGTGTCACGTTCCGAATGACAATCGGAGATCTTGTTGACAGTACGATTATGCAGCTATATCCGATTCAGTTTGCGAAAGATTTATATAAAAAATTCAGTGGAGAATCGGAAGAAAAGGAGGAAACACCACCGCCAGCTCCACAACCGGAGCCGCAGCCACAACCGGTTCCACAACCACAGCCGCAGCCACAACCTGCGATGGGAACTCCGATGGGACAGCCGATGATGGGACAATCTATGATGCCACAGATGATGCAACCGGATGTCAATGTACAGAATGTACAATTCCAAGCATTTAACCCGGTTATGAATCCTGCTTTGCAGCAGGAAAATATAGATTTGATTATGGATGTTCCCTTGGAAGTATCGGTCGTTTTGGGACGGACGAGAAAATCCATCAAGGAGATTCTGGAGTTTGCACCGGGAACGATCATTGAGTTGGATAAGCTTGCTGGTGAGCCAATCGATGTGATGGTAAACCAGAAGCTGGTTGCAAAGGGAGAAGTTGTTGTAATCGAAGAAAGTTTTGGTATCAGAATTACTGAAATAATAAAAGAAAAAATCTAAGTTTTAAGGAGTAATGATATGGCAAAGAGTATACTTATTTGTGATGATGCTGCATTTATGAGAATGATGATTAAGGACATTCTGGTAAAGAATGGATATAACATCGCCGGGGAAGCAGAAAATGGCGTAAAGGCTGTTGAGAAATATCAGGAGACAAAACCAGATCTGGTATTGATGGACATCACAATGCCAGAGATGGATGGTATTCAGGCGTTGAAGAAGATTAAGGCAATTGATGCGAACGCGAGTGTTGTAATGTGTTCTGCAATGGGACAGCAGGCAATGGTTATTGAGTCCATTCAGTCCGGAGCCAGAGATTTTATTGTAAAGCCATTCCAACCGGATCGTGTCATTGAAGCAGTGAAAAAGGCAGTGGAATAGTATGTTTTTTGGTGCATTTCTTACGAATACTTTTTCGGCTGGCTGGAGTATTGTTAAACTGATACTGATTACGATTCTTGTTCTTGTTTTAGCATTTTATTCCACGAGAATGATTGCAAAATATCAGAACAATACATGGTCGTCGAAAAATAATATTCAGTTTATAGAATCTTATCGTATCGGTGGCAACAAGATGGTTGCCATAGCGAAGATAGGAGAAAAATATTTTGCTTTAGGAATTGGAAAAGAAGAGATTCATGTGATCGCGGAGTTGAATAAGGACGATTTGAAGCTTTCAGATCATAGGGTGGATGTGACAGATGCAAAGACACCGAAAATGAGTTTCAAGGAAGTTTTGGCGAATATGAAAGGAAATGCAGAAGACGATAACGAAAAGTAGGTATAAAAATGAAATCCAGTAAAATACGAAAATTTTTTGTGCTATTTCTTATACCGCTTGCGTTTGTTGTTATATTTTCCGGTGCAGGTGTAGCTCATGCAACGACTGTGACACCGGATACCGGAGCAGAAGAGGAACAGACCGATAGTGTAACATCGGACAATGACGATGCAACTACACTTGGATTATCTCTGAGTACGAACTCAGATGAGACGTCTCTTTCCGGTACACTTCAGATTTTATTGATCATAACAGTAATTTCGTTAGCTCCATCAATTCTGGTTATGGTGACCTCGTTTACACGAATCATTATCGTGTTACATTTTGTGCGGACGGCAATTGGTACGCAGAGTTCACCGCCTAATAACGTTTTGATAGGGCTCTCGTTATTTTTGACCATTTTTATTATGAGTCCGGTGATTGCTCAGATAAAGACGGAGGCGTATGATCCTTTGGTGGCTGAAGAAATAACGCAGCAGGAGGCATTGGAACGGGGAATACAGCCCTTGCGCGAATTTATGCTGAAACAGACACGACAGGATGACTTACGGTTGTTTATGGACATCGCAAAGGTAGAACCGGTAGAAAGTGTGGATGAGCTTTCCATCACCATTATAATTCCGGCATTTATCATCAGTGAATTGCGGGCTGCATTTATCATAGGATTTTTAATCTATGTTCCGTTTATTGTGATTGATATGGTGGTATCTTCTGTACTTATGTCCATGGGCATGATGATGCTGCCACCGACGACAATCTCCATGCCGTTCAAGATTCTACTGTTTATCCTGGCAGATGGATGGAATCTGGTTATTGGACAGCTTGTAAATTCATTTAATTTTTGATAGCAGAGTAACGAGGTGATTATATGAGTACAGGTGATGTTGTAGCTATCACGGTGGAAGCTGTATGGCTTGTGATCAAATGCAGTGCGCCTATGTTAATTACATCTTTGGTTGTTGGTTTGATTATCAGTATTTTCCAGACAGTTACATCTATTCAGGAACAGACACTGACATTTGTACCAAAGATGATTTGTGTATTCTTGTCACTTATTATCTGTGGAGACTGGATCCTGAATAATATTTTGTCGTTTATACAGGAATTGTATAGCCGGTTTGGAGATTTTGTGGGGTAATAAACGATGACCTTTACGATATCGACACTGACATTAGAAGCTTTTTTGCTAGTGTTTGTCCGTGTTGCTTGTTTTATATCAATTGCACCTATTTTTGGGCACAATTCTCTGAATGCGAGAATGAAAATATCCATTGCGTTTTTTGTATCCCTGATCCTGTATCAAGTGGTCAATGTTTCACTTCCGGAATATACGAATGTACTTGGGTATACGACGCTTGTGTTAGAGGAGGCACTGGTTGGTCTGTTGCTTGGATTTGTGGCAGGACTTTCTATGAAAGCACTGGCAATTGCGGGAGAGTTTATCGACCGTGAAATTGGATTTTCGATGGCAACGACCTTTGA
This sequence comes from Wujia sp., assembly GCF_056872695.1. Taxonomy (NCBI): domain Bacteria; kingdom Bacillati; phylum Bacillota; class Clostridia; order Lachnospirales; family Lachnospiraceae; genus Wujia; species Wujia sp. The sequence goes on from NZ_DBMFCD010000011.1 coordinate 22,345, forward strand.
TCCGAATCAGGGAATGGTGACAATCACAGGTGAATTATATGATAAAATTGTGTGTCTGGTTATTGTGATATCCAACTTACATTATTATATTTTGTCCGCAGCAGCACAATCGTTTGAACTGGTGCCGATCGGAAGCGTTGTATTAAATCCCGGATTGATCTACACATCTCTGATTCAATTTATCGGGCAGATGTTTATAATCGGATTTCGGATAGCAATGCCGGTATTCTTAGGGGCAACCATGCTGAATGTTATTTTAGGTGTTCTTGCAAAAAGCTCGCCACAGATGAATATGTTCGCAATCGGTATGCAGTTGAAAGTATTTGTTGGTTTATTTTTGCTAGCAGTATGTATTATGTTTATTCCAAACATAGCAAATTATATTATGGAACGTATGCGCGATATGATTCAGACGATATTAGGAGGGTTGTGACGTGTTTTCTCCGGAAGAAAAACGGACACCGCTTTTGCTTGCCTATGACTTGCAGTTGTTTGCAAATGATGAAGGCGGGGAGAAGACGGAAGAACCAACCGCTAAGAAAATCGAAGATTCCCGAAAAGAAGGTCAGGTGGCAAAGAGCAAAGAACTCACATCTGCAGCTATGCTTCTGGCATTTTTTTTGTGCTTGCGGATATTTATGTCGTTTATCGGAAAACGTCTTGTTAACGTATTTCCATATTTTTGGCGTGATATCACAAATGAAACGGGGGATGGATTTTCTCATGTACGTGCATGGCAGATTCTGCTTGATTCCGTACAGTATATTGCAATTACAATCGCACCGTTTGTCATATTTGCATTTGTGATTGCATTTTTATCACAGCGAATCCAGATCACGTGGAAGGTAACATCAAAACCGATGGAACCGAAACTTAACAAGCTGAGTCCCATCAGCGGATTTAAGCGTATGTTTTCCAAACAATCGTTGTTTGAACTGGCATTGTCAATCTTTAAAATAATCGTATTTTCTGCGGTTGCTTATTCGGTAGTGAAGGACAATATAGGTATTTTTGTAACGGCCTATGATCTGACGATTCAGGATTGCCTTGGTATTTTATTCGATATGGTAATGGAGCTTGGTATCAAGATAGCCGTAACGTATTTGATACTTGCACTTGGCGACTGGGTGTTCCAGAAATGGAAACATAAAAAGGATCTGCGTATGACAAAGCAGGAGGTTAAAGATGAGTATAAGAATCAGGAGGGAGATCCAAAGGTCAAGTCACAGCAGCGACAGCGGATGCAGCAGGCGGCACGCCGAAGAATGATGCAGAGTGTGCCGGAGGCAGATGTTGTTATTACGAATCCGACGCATTTTGCCGTTGCTTTAAAATACGATAACACGGTCAGTATGGCCCCAGTTGTCGTAGCCAAGGGTGCCGATTATCTTGCTTTCAAGATCAAAGATCTTGCAAAAGAAAATGATATTGAAATTGTCGAGGATAAGCCGCTGGCACGAATGCTATATGCAAATGTTGAGGTTGGAAATGAGATTCCGCCGGAATTGTATCAGGCAGTTGCAGAAGTGCTTGCTTATGTATATAAATTGAAAAATAAAGTAAGTTAGCGAACGAACAAAAATAAGATTACACGGGAAAGGACGGTGATGGTATGAAGAAAAATGATATATTTTTAGGAGTTTATCTGCTAGCAGCAGTTGTATTTCTGATTATCCCGATTCCAAGTACCATGCTGGACTGGCTGATCTTATTCAACATCTCCTTGTCATTGATCATTGTATTCAACTGTTTGTTTACAAGCGAGACACTGAATATGTCGGGATTCCCGACCCTGCTGCTCTTTACAACTGTGTTCCGTATATCCCTGAACGTATCTTCCACACGACTGATCCTGTCGACAGGTAATCCAGGTAAGGTTGTTAAAGTATTTGGTTCATTTGTTGGTGGTGGTAATCTTGTCATCGGTGCGATTGTCTTTATCGTATTGATCATCGTACAGATGATGGTAATTAATAAAGGTTCTGAACGAGTATCTGAGGTAACAGCCCGTTTTACATTGGACGCTATGCCGGGAAAACAGATGGCGATTGATGCAGATCTTTCATCTGGCGCAATCGACGACAAAGAAGCAATCCGCAGAAGAGATAAGATTCAACAGGAATCCGCATTCTTCGGTGCCATGGATGGTGCATCCAAGTATGTAAAAGGAGATGCAACTGCTGGTTTGATTATCACAATCATCAACATCGTTGGTGGTCTGATCATGGGTATGACACAGCAGGGACTTAGCTTTTCCGAAGCAATCAGTAAGTATACCATCCTTACGATCGGTGATGGTCTGGTATCCCAGATCCCTTCAATGATGATCTCTCTTTCCACAGGTATTCTCGTTACGAAGGCATCGAAAGAGGAGAATATCGGAGATATCTTGATTGGGCAGTTGTTTAGTATTCCGAAGGTATTGCTGCTGGTCGGTGTCACAATGCTTTTGTTCGGTATTTTTACACCGTTGAATTTCTTCTTCTGTGCGGTCTATGGTGTGCTGTTTATTCTGCTTTCCTTCTCCATCAAGGGTAAGGAAGAGGCGCAGGCAATCAAGGAGGAAGTCGAGGAAGAGGAAGTCCAGGCAGAGGAGGTTCGAAGGCACGAAAACGTCAATTCTCTGTTACAGGTAGATCCTATTGAACTCGAATTTGGATATGGTATAATACCGTTAGCAGATGTCAATCAGGGTGGTGATCTGCTTGACCGTGTTGTTATGATACGACGACAAATTGCGTTGGAGCTTGGTGCAGTTGTACCGATTATCCGTCTACGAGATAATATCCAGCTTAATCCAAATCAATATATTATTAAAATCAAAGGAATTCAGGTCAGTGAGGGCGAGATCTTATTTGACCACTATATGGCGATGAATCCGGGCTATGTTGAGGATGAAATCGTTGGTATTCCGACATTGGAGCCAGCCTTTCATCTGGAGGCAATGTGGATCACAGAATCTCAGCGGGAACGTGCAGAATCACTTGGCTATACCGTTGTCGATCCACCATCGATCATTGCGACGCATCTAACAGAGGTTATCAAGCAGCATCTCGATGAACTGCTGACGAGACAGGATGTACAGAATCTGATTGATAATATCAAGGACAACAATAAGACACTGGTAGATGAACTTGTACCGAAATTACTCAGTGTCGGTGATATTCAGAAGGTATTGCAGAATCTGCTCCGGGAAGGAATTTCAATTCGGGATCTTGTCACGATTTTTGAGACGCTGGCAGATTATGCGGCGACGAGCCGAGATACTGATATTTTGACGGAGTATGTACGACAGAGCCTGAAACGTGCCATTTCCAACAAATATTTTGGCGATGGAGAGTCCGGCACCGTAGTTACCCTTGATCCGCAGATTGAGCAGATGATCATGGGTTCTGTGAAGCAGACCGAACAGGGGGCATTTATCTCGCTGGATCCCGCGGTGACAAAGAGCATCTTAAAAGCGACAGAGGACGAGGTCAAGAAACTGGAGAGCAAGGGCGATGCGCCGATTGTCGTCACATCACCGATTGTTCGTATGTATTTCAAGAAATTAACGAATGACTACTTGAAAGACCTGATTGTTATCTCATATAATGAGATTGATTCGGAAGTGGAATTAAAATCCGTGGGAGTGATAACGATTCATGATAATTAAGAAGTATAAAGCATTAACTGAAAAAGAAGCAATCCTGCTCGCCAAAGAGGATCTGGGACCGGATGCCATTGTAATGAATGTGAAGAAAATCAAACCGGGTGGGATTATGCGTCTCTTTAAAAAGACGCGTGTGGAGCTGACAGCAGCAATTGACGATGATATGGAGGAACAGGCTGCTACGGCTGCACCGATGCCATCATCAGTAAAGTCAGAAGATGAACAGACCATTGATCTCAGGCAGAAACGCCGGGGTGAGTCCACAGAGGAACCTTTCCTGTTTGGCAAGGCGTTTGGGGAGAATAAGGATTCTTACAGTGAAGAAGCCCAGAATGCCATCGAGGAGAAGATCAACAGTATTGCAAAGCTTCTCGAACAACAGGTGCAGACACAGAAGTCTGCGGAAACCTCGATCAAGGAAGCTGCTAATCAGGTGATTCCTTCAGGTGAGGTGGCTGTAAGGACGGAAGAAAAAGAACCAGAGCAGTCGGGCAATAAGGTGGTTGATCTGGTAATCAAACAGCTGATAGACAGTGAGGTTACGGAGGCACATGCCAAAGAAATTATTGACGAGCTGACGGTGAAGGATGATAAGCAGCCAATTGACAATATATTAGCAAACGTATATCAGAAGATTGTTTTGAAACTTGGCGAGATCCAGCCGTTAACAGCCGGGGAGAAGAAACCAAAGGTTGTATTTTTTGTTGGAAATACCGGAGTTGGTAAGACGACGACGATGGCGAAGCTGGCGTCGCTTTGTACACTGGATATGAAATTAAAATGTGCGATGTTTTCCATCGACACATACCGTATCGCAGCAATCGAGCAGTTAAAGACGTATGCGAATATTTTGTCCGCACCGATGGAGGTTGTGTATACCCCGGAGGAGATGGCGCAGAGTGTAGAGAAGTTTAAAAATTATGATCTGATTTTAGTTGATACAGCCGGACGATCCCATAAGAGCGAGGAACAGAAAGATGATTTAAAACAGATCATTGATTCTGTGAAAGAATACGAGACGGAGGTATTCCTTGTTGTATCTGCCACGGTAAAATATGCGGATCTGCTTTCCATTGCCAATACCTATGGCGAGCTGTTTGATTATAATCTTATTTTTACAAAACTGGATGAAACAAATGGTCTGGGAAGCATATTGAATCTGAAACTAGATACAGGAAAGCCACTTTCATATGTGACATGGGGACAGAATGTGCCGGATGATATCGGCGTTCTGGATCCACAGATTATTGCTAAGAAATTGTTAGGGGGTGGAAAGTGATGGATCAGGCAACGAAATTACGGGAACGTGTGCAGACCAATCAGGAAATCTCAAACGCAAGGGTAATAGCAATTACAAGTGGAAAAGGTGGTGTCGGCAAGACAACACTGTCAGTCAATGTTGCACTGGAGCTTGCACGGCGCGGAAAAAAGGTGGTTGTATTTGACGCGGACTTCGGACTGGCAAATGTCGAGGTTATGCTTGGAATCCGTCCGCAATATAACCTGCTGGATCTGATACATAACAATAAATCTATGACGGAGATTATTACGCAGGGACCAGAGGGAATCGGTTTTATTTCCGGTGGTTCCGGGGTGTCCGAGCTTGCAACGCTTGATAATGCGAGTATTAAGCTTTTGATCTCCGAGTTAGTGAAACTCGATCAGATGTATGATGTTGTGATCATTGATACCGGTGCTGGTATTACAGATTCTGTAATGGAGTTTGTCATGATGAGTCCGGAGGTTGTATTGGTTGTGACACCGGAACCAACATCCATCACAGATTCTTATTCGCTGCTTAAGGTATTGCGTAGAAAGAATAGTTTCAATCCAATTTACAAGACGATTCATGTTGTGGCAAATCGTGTGGAAAATGAAACAGAGGGTGCAGAAATTTTCCACAAGATTGATACAGTTTCTTCAAAATTTTTGAATACAAAACTTTCATTCCTGGGCTCTGTGTTACAGGATAAAAATGCTTCCATGGCAGTGATCGAACAAAAACCACTGGTGCAGGCGTATCCGGGAACGACAGCAACAAAGGGAATCTGTCAGCTTGTCAATCGTCTGAGTGATGATGCGGTTGAGGAGAGCAAGAAGAAAGAGGGAATCGCAAGGGTATTTATCGACTTCTTCCGTTCCAAGAAAAGAATCCGTTAAAGATTAAAGTATAGACAGCAGAAAAAAGGAAAGATGGTACATATGAATGGGAATAGCGATAGGAAATAAAATTGAATTGGTGCGACTCGATCAGGTCATTCGCAATGAGCAGAATAAAAAGGTTTATGTCAGTAAAATCTACGATATTCTAGATCGGGATAAATTACAGATTGCGATGCCAATCTTTGAGGGACGGATTGTGCCTCTGGATCTTGATGAGCGTTATACGGCATGCTTTTACACGGAACGGGGATTGCTGCAATGTAATGTGCAGGTTACAGCACGTTATAAGAGTGGAAATTTGTTTTTCCTTGATGTCAAGCTGCTTGGCGCATTAGAGAAGGTTCAACGACGGCAGTTTTACAGGTATGACTGTCTGATTGATGCGCAGATCCGTGTTGTCTCAGATGAAGAGTACGATACAGGGATTCCGGATGATATCTCCGTTCCGGAGGACGTCCTGCCTTGGCAGCCTGCCCGGATTGTGGATATCAGTGGTGGTGGTCTCAGACTGAATCAGAGAACGGATATTGAACGCAATGAAGTGGTAAAGGTTAAATTCCTTGTCTCAATTTTGGGTGAGATCTTACAATTTAACTTATTTGCACGTATATTATCAAGTGTACCTGTTTCTGGACGTTCCGATATGTTTGAACAGCGAATGGAATTTTTGAAAATAACGCAGGACGAGCGTGATAAGATTGTTCGTTTTATTTTTGAAAGTGAAAGAATGGAAATAGCAAATGGAAAAAAATCCTAAAAAAATATTACTTATAGATGACTCTGCACTTATGAGAAGAGTTATGTCTGATATAATAAATCATATTGATGGTTTTACAGTTGCATATCTGGCGGCAGATGGTGAAGAAGGCTATGCATATTTGTCAAAACATAGCGATATTGACGTAGTAATGACGGATATCGATATGCCAAAGATGGATGGTCTGGCGTTGATCAGGAAAGCAAAAGAAAGAGGGCTTTCTTCTCCATTTATTGTATTTAGTGCAAGAGAGGATTCTTATGCTGTTTTTACAGCCCTGGATCTTGGTGCGATTGAATTTATCAAAAAACCGGAACACATCTTTCAAAATGATGTGCAAAAATATGCGGAGAAGATTAAAAAAGCACTCTGTATGGCGGTGGAGGTAAAGGAACGCACTCAGAATAAGCTGGAGACGGTGTGTACCAGGGAAACGGAGAAAACTGTAATAACCAGAAAACAGCGGAAACAAAAACATGGAAAAAAACTGGTGGCTCTTGTGTGTTCCACCGGAGGACCACGGGCGTTACAGTCTGTGATACCGAAGCTTCCGAAAAACCTTGCTGCTCCGGTTGTTTTAGTACAGCATATGCCGGAGGGATTTACGAAAACACTTGCAATGCGTTTGAATGAGCAGAGTGAAGTATCTGTGCAGGAGGCCGCAGAGGGCGATGTATTACAGAATGGACACGTCTATATTGCCAGAGGTGGAACGCATCTGGCTTTGCATGAGACAGCAAAAGGCTGTGAAGTGTTCTTTGATGACAGACCGCCGATTGGAGGCTTGAAACCATGTGGAAATGTAATGCTGTCGAGCTTGAGTCATGTATCATATGACGAGATTATATGTGTCATTTTAACCGGAATGGGTGCAGATGGAACCAAAGGTACGCAGGAACTTGCAAAATATAAGTCCATCTATGTAATTGCACAGGATGAAGCAAGCAGTATCGTATATGGAATGCCAAAGGCAATCCGGGATGCCGGACTTTGTGACTGTGTATGTGATCTGCAGCAGATTGCGGAAGAGATAACAAAGAAAGTAGGGGTGTAAGAATGGATTTAAGTCAATATCTGGAGATTTTTATTGATGAATCAAAAGAACATTTACAGACACTCAACGATCAGGTGCTGATATTAGAGTCAGAACCGGAGAATGTTGATACGGTAAATGAGATTTTTAGGGCGGCCCATTCATTAAAGGGAATGGCAGGAACCATGGGATATAAGCGTATGCAGCGCTTGACGCATGATATGGAGAATGTGTTCTCCGAGATCCGGAATGGAAAGATGAACGTCAATGCGGATCTTGTTGATATCGTGTTCAAATGCCTGGATGCGTTGGAAGAATATCTGACCAATATCATCGAGACATCAGATGAAGGTACGGAGGATAATGACGAGCTGATTGCACAGTTAAATGCAATTTTGCAGAACGGACTGGCAGGAGGCGTGGAAGCACAGGCGGCAGCGACAAAGGAAGAAGTCAAAGAGGAGAAGAAGCCGGAGGGTGGAGACCGCAGAAAATACCTGTCCATTCCATTGGCTGATTTCGAGAAAAATGCAATCAGTGAGGCAAAGGCAAAGGGAATGCATGTCTATGCTACGACGGTTTATATTCAGGAAACCTGTCTGTTGAAGGCGGCACGTGCATTTCTGGTATTTAAAGGCTTGGAGAGCAAGGGCGAGATTATCAAATCTGTGCCAAGTGTACAGGATATTGAGGATGAGAAGTTTGACCTTGATTTTTCTATGTTTATCATTTCAGACAAATCGTTAGAGGAAGTAAAGAAGGCAATCGAGAATGTCTCTGAGATTGAGGAGGCAGTAATCGAGGAATATGAGCTTACAGAAGAAGAACCGGCGCAGGCGGAAGTAAAAGAAGAGAAGAAGCTGGAAGAACCGGCTGCCAAGGAGACTGCACCTGCGAAGAAGGAAGAAAAGAAATCAGCAGGTAAATCCGGAAAGCCGGTTGTCAATCGTTCGGTACGTGTGGATATTGAAAAGCTGGATGATCTGATGAATCAGGTGTCTGAGCTTATCATTGCAAAGAATGGACTTGTCTCTGTGACAGGAACTCTTTCTTCCCAGGAACAGTCGTTCAATGAACAGATTGAGTACTTGGAACGAATCACAACAAACCTGCATGAATCTGTTATGAAGGTTCGAATGGTTCCGATTGAGAGCGTAGTCAACCGGTTTCCACGTATGATCCGTGATCTCTCTAAGAAACTCAATAAGGAGATGGAATTGATCATGACTGGTGAGGACACCGAGCTTGATCGTACTGTTATCGACGAGATTGGTGACCCATTGATGCATATGCTTCGAAATGCAGCTGATCATGGATTAGAGTCGACAATCGATCGTTTGAAGCTTGGAAAGCCGCAGGTTGGCACAATCCGACTGGATGCATATCAGGATGGAAATAATGTTACGATTGAGGTCAGTGATGATGGTGCTGGTATAGACGTTGAAAAGATCAAGCGCAAGGCTCTGGAAAAGGGACAGGTCACAGAAGAACAGGCAGAATACATGACAGAAAAAGAAGCAATCGATCTGTTGTTTATGCCGGCGTTCTCAACCGCAGAGAAGATTTCAGATGTATCTGGCCGCGGGGTTGGTCTGGACGTTGTAAAGAACAAGATTGAAGGCCTTGGCGGTGATGTCGAGGTAGTATCGAAGCTTGGAGAAGGAACAACCTTTATCGTACGATTGCCACTGACGCTTGCAATCATTCAGGCATTGATGGTAGAAGTATCCGGAGAGAAGTATGCACTTCCATTGAATTCAATTGTGACAGTTGAAGAGATTTTGCCGGAGGATATCCGATATGTACATACAAAAGAAGTCATCAACCTGCGTGGATCTGTAATTCCGTTGGTACGCCTGAACGAAGTTCTGGATATTGATCCAATTGAGAAAGATGAGGATTCCATCGAGGATGAGGGTGAGATTGTCGTAATCGTAAAGAAAGGTGACAAACAGGCAGGCCTTGTGATCGACAAGTTGCTCGGACAGCAGGAGATCGTTATCAAGTCACTTGGAAAATACATTCATGTGCCAAAGATGATCAGTGGTGCAACGATTCTTGGAAACGGTGAAGTTGCATTGATTATTGATTCAAACACATTGGTGTAAGGGAGGTGCACATATATGGATGGAAATGCAGTAGCAAATAGCGCAAAGCAGTTTATTATTTTAAAATTTGATAATGAACAGTATGGAATTGACATTAGTTATATTGATAATATTGTCCGTTTGCAGAAGATTACAAGAGTTCCACATGCACAGCCGTACTTTCTGGGCATCATCAATTTGCGGGGAGAGGTTGTTCCGGTTATGAGTATGCGGAGAAAATTTGAACTGCCGGACAAAGAAAATACGAATGCGTCCCGTATTCTGATTCTGAAAGTAGAGGGAAATGCCAAAATCGGTATTTTAGTCGACGAGGTACGAGAGGTAGTGACTCTGACGGATGATAATATTGAGCAGATTGCAACCGAGAGTGGAGATGCACGTACCTATCTAACTGGTGTTGGAAAATACAATGAATCTCTGATTTCACTTCTGAATATCGGTGCGTTGATTACAGATATTGATAATGAGTAAAAAAGGTATATGCCATGGAAAAACATACCGAACAGTTGTCAGAGCAGGTAAAAGATGCCTTGACAGAGCTTGGAAATATCGGAGCCGGCAATGCAACGACATCCCTTTCTGTATTGCTGTCATCCAAGCTTAGCATGAGCGCTCCGACAGTAAAATTATATGATTTTAATGAGCTTGAAAATGCACTAGGAGGGCCGGAGACATCAGTAGTTGGCGTATTAAGCCGGTTGCATGGTTCATTTAATGCGATGATTCTGTTTGTTCTGGGATTAGAAGATGCCAGGCATCTGTCAGAGGTTTTATTGGGGCAGACACAGGACTGGCACTGTGAGATGGGAATGTCAGCAATCGGAGAGATTGCGAACATCCTGATTGGTTCGTATGTTGCTTCGCTGGAGAATCTGTCAGGGATGGAGCTTCGATACTCCCAGCCGCAGATCTGTATTGATATGGCAGGTGCAATTCTAAGTGTGCCTTGTATAGAATATGGTATGGTAAGTGATAAGGCACTGCTCATTAATTCCGGATTCAAAGCCGGCAATCAGGAGATCGACGGTTATATTATGCTGATATCAGAGATGCATTCTTTTGACCAGATGCTGCAGAAGCTTGGAATTGGAGGTGCAGGCGTTGAATGATGTTATCCGTGTAGGGATAGCAGATATGAACACTTGCATGGCGGGGGATACGATCACAACCATCGGGCTTGGATCCTGTGTGGGGATTGTATTATATGAACGTACAAAAAATATTGCAGGATTGGTTCACATTATGCTTCCTGACAGTACAAAGATCAGACAGAACCAGAATAAATTAAAATTCGCAGATACCGGAATACAGGCATTGATTGAAAAACTCGAAAAACAGGGACTCAGTCGGAAAAATATGATTGCCAAGATTGCCGGTGGTGCGAAGATGTTCCAGTTTTCTTCTGATACAGCAATGGGAAATATCGGAGAGAAAAACGTGGAAGCGGTGCGGGAAGTCCTGAAGCAGTATGGAATCAAGATCGTGTCGGAGGATGTTGGATTGAATTATGGACGAACTATTGTATTTGATCCGGTAACCAAAGATATGACCGTGGTGACTGCCGGAAAGCAGACACATATTATATAAGTTGGAGACGATATAGTTGGAGACGAAAGACAGATATAAAAATGCAAGAGCGTTTATCGTGTTACTGGCAGCATTTATCACGTGGCTGCTTAACATGAAATATGAACGGAGTCTTGTGCGATCTCTGATCATATTGCTGGTTGTTATTGCTATTTTTTACGTGATCGCAACGATCGCATTGAAGCTGATTGATAAGATCCGCAATATGGAAGAGGTAAAAGAAATGGATATGGAGGAGGCACCGCCGGAGGAAGAAGGTACGGATGCGCAAAACCACGTATAACGGAAATAAGGGGTGTTGCTGTACATGGCAATCTTGGATAAAAAAGAACGATTATGGATTGAATACAGTCATTCCAAATCCACGGCCGTTCGGGAAGAACTCATAATGGAATATGTTTCTCTGGTAAAGTTGGTTGCTGGAAGATTAGCCATTTACCTTGGATCAAATGTAGAGTATGACGATCTTGTCAGCTATGGAATATTTGGGCTGATTGATGCAATCGATAAATTTGATTACGGAAAAGGTATCAAGTTCGAGACGTATGCAAGTCTCCGTATCCGTGGGTCGATTCTTGACCAGATCCGGAAGATGGATTGGATTCCGCGTTCGGTCCGTCAGAAACAAAAATCAATCACGGAGGCTTCCAAGAAGCTCGAAGCATTGAAGGGTCCGAATTATTCTGACGCAGATATGGCAAAGGAGCTTGGAATTTCGGAGGAAGAATATGATACGTGGATGCAACAGACGAATGTGACGAACATTTCATCACTGGATGATTTTATGGAACAGGGGAATGATGTGAAAGCATCTGCCTATCACGGTACGGGTGTGAATCCGGAAAACCGAATCCTGAAAGAAGAGTTGAAATCACAGTTGACAGAAGCACTTTCTATGTTGACAGAGAAAGAGAAGACTGTGGTACTTTTATATTATTATGAAGATCTTACATTAAAAGAGATCAGCCGGGTAATGGAAGTATCGGAATCCCGTATCTCACAGTTACATTCCAAGGCACTGACGAAAATGCGTCGGTGCATGAACGATAATTTTGCGCTGATGATGGGTTGAGGAAATGCCTATGAAATACAAAAACTCTTTTTTTAAAATTCGAATCAAAGAGGATGGCACTTATCTGGACGTTTTCCCACCAAAGGAGGACGGAAAACGATTGGATATACGCGAGGTCGTTTCTTTTCTGGAGCAAAAAGGATTTACTGATTTTTCAATAGAGGCACTGCGCAAGACACTGGATCTGTTGCAGGAGAAACCAATGCAGATCAAAATCAGTGATACATGTGCAGAGGCATTTAATGAAAGTGCAGCCATAATTACCGGAAAAGATAATATGATTGCCTATATACGTTTTTATCCACCGTCGACAGGAGGAAAACTGATGACGGAACGGGAGATACGTGCGGAATTAGAACGTGAAAAGATAACATACGGGATTCTGGAACCGGTCATGGAAAAGCTTAAGATGGCGCGTACATATTGTACGAATATTCCAATCGCAAAAGGAATGGCTCCAACACCGGCGAAGGATACGGTGATTGAATATTTCTTCAATACGAAACCGCTTGCAAAACCGAAGGTATTAGAAGATGGAAGTGTGGATTTTCATGCACTCAATCTTTTTTCGACGGTGAATGAAGGAGACAAGCTTGCAAAGCTTACACCACATGATCCGGGAAAACCAGGCATGAATATCTATGGAAAAACGCTTCCGCAGAATCATCCGAAAATTCGTAAATTAAAGTATGGAAGGAATATTACATTGTCTGAGGACGGAACTGTGCTCACGAGTAATGTCAATGGTAATGTGATTCTGGCAGATGGTACGGTGTTTGTGTCAGATACCTATAAGGTAGCTGCTGATGTCGATGCGTCGACCGGAGATATCGAATACGAAGGAAATGTGATGGTGCCTGGCACGGTACGGACTGGATTTACGATCCGTGCGAAGGGCGATATTGAGATTAATGGTGTCGTGGAGGGTGCAACGCTGATTGCCGGCGGTAACATCGTAATCAAACGTGGTGTGCAGGGCATGGGAAAAGGTAAGCTGTGTGCTGGCGGAGATATCTGTGCACAGTTCCTTGAAAGTGCAAATGTATTTGCGGATGGCGATGTTCTTGCAGGTTCGATTCTGCACAGTCATATCCAGTCGGGCGGAAAGGTTGTCATTCATGGAAGAAAGGGCTTTATCGTGGGCGGCGAGTTGATCTGTGAAACGTATGTGGAAGCAAACAGTGTTGGCAACCGTATGGAAACACAGACGATATTAAAAGTTGGAGTCAAACCGGAGTTGTATGAGCGTACAAAGACTTTGGTTTCGGAAGTTATGGATTTAAAGACATCCATAGAAGAGACAACCTCATATCTGAATGTATATAAAGAAAAATTAAAGCGTGGAATTAAGTTGACACCGGAAAACGTAAAGCAGATTAAGACGTATACGGAACGTGCAGAAGAAATAAAAGCAGAATATCAGAAAAAAAATGATACCCTGCAGGAACTGCGTTTTCAGTTGACAATGGGAAAAAAAGGCAGCGTCAAGGTGCTGGGAAATGCGTACCGTGGTGTTATAATCTATATATCAAACCAATCCTATGCAGTGAAGGATGTGGATAAGCACAGCTGGTATAAAATTGTAGATGGTGTTGTAAAACCGACACCATTTTAAAGAACAGCTGGTAAAGGAGGAATGGCAATGATTTCACCATTAGTTGTAACACAGGCATCAACACCGATTGCTTCTATTCAGCAGAATGCGGATGCACAAAGTATCCTGCATAGTCAGAATGCATTGCATGAGACAAAGGAGCAGGAACGGGAAGTGCGTGAAACGGTTGTACAGAAGGAAGAGGCGGCATACTACGAGCAAAGTCCGGATGCAAAGGAAGAGGGGAGAAACAAATATCAGAATCTTTATTCCGGAAAAAAGAAGAAAGCAAAAACGGAAGATACGGAAATGCATACTGGTATCAATCGTGTAAATATTGATCTAAAAATATGAGATGAGGTAGGATAAAATGTCAACAACAGTCATTGTTTTAATTGTAATTGGTTTAATTTTTATTTTTGTCAGTTTTGCTCTCTCAGAGAAGCTCTCTGAGGAAAGAGAGGAAAGCACCGGCGTGGTGAAGATTCCGAAGGAATTGACACAGGAGCAGAGAGAGAAGATTGACACGCTGATTCGTGATTATATGGATCAGCAGGTGGACGGAAAGCTCGCAGATATTGAGACACGTCTGGCAGAAATTGTAAACCAGAAGACTCTGGCACTTGGTGATTATGCAGTGTCTGTCAATGAGGAAATCGACCGTAACCATAAGGAGGTTGTATTCCTGTACGATATGCTTTCTGATAAACAGAAGGAGATCATGACTACAGTTAATATGATTGACGAGTATAAGAAGGAAATTGCTGCGATGGTACAGGAGCAGGCAGCGCAGAACATTGTCAGAGACAGCCAGAGTACACCGGCACCAGCTGTTGAGACGGAGGCGCAGGAAGTAGCACAGTCAGAGGAACAAGCAGAGATGGAACCGGGCCTGGATGATGCAATCCGGGATTTAGAGGAGACACCGCTTCCGGAAGAGACAAGAGAAGAATTGGAGAATGTCGACAACAAGGATATGATTTTAGAGATGCATAAGGCAGGACTCAGTATTCTTGAAATTGCAAAGCATCTGGGACTTGGTGTTGGTGAGGTAAAACTGGTAGTAGACTTATATCAAGGAGAGGCAAAGTAATGAAGAGAAAATATTTTGTACGCGGACTTGGTGTCGGTATTTTATTTGGTGCGTTGATCATGTTTGCCGCATATATGACTTCTGGTAAGAACCACATGAGTGATGAAGATGTAATCAAACGGGCACAGGAACTTGGAATGGTAAAACAATCGGAGTATGTTTTAGAGTCCGATGTCACATCTGAGAATACAACAACAGAGGAAATCAAGACGGAGGCAACCACGGAGAAGGTGACAACGGAAGCAACAACGACAACGGAGGTAACAACAGAAAAAACGACAGAGGCAGAAGCAACAACCGAGAAAACAACGACGGAGAAAGCAACAACCGAAGCTGCAACTACAGAGCAGACGGATACAAAGACGAAAGCTACGATCACGGTAAGTGGAGGAATGAGTTCAGAGACAATCTCCTCTCTGCTTGAGAATGCAGGATTGGTTGATTCCGCATCAAAGTTCAACAGCTTTCTGGTGCAGAATGGATATGATAAAAAGCTTGAGACAGGCAGTTTTGATATTTCCGGTGGTATGACATATGAAGAAATTGCCAAGATATTGACAACAAAATAGTAAAAACACGGAAATTATCAAAGAAAATCCATAGAAAACAAAAAAAGTGCTTGTATGCACTTTTTTTTTATGTTATAATCGGCTTCGTGTGAAAAAACATGTGAGTGAATCGGCAGAAAGGGTGCCATATAACGCGATGGTTTTCTGCTAGACAGCTTGACACACGGCTGTAAGAAGCTCACAGAAGAAAATATTTTATAACCCAGGAGGTAAGTTATGAGCGTTATTTCTATGAAACAGTTACTCGAGGCAGGTGTTCACTTTGGACATCAGACAAGAAGATGGAACCCTAAGATGGCTGAGTATATTTATACTGAGCGTAACGGTATCTACATTATTGATCTTCAGAAGTCTGTTGGCAAGGTAGACGAGGCTTATAAGGCAGTTCTTGACTGTGCAGCAAACGGCGGAAAGATTCTTTTCGTTGGTACAAAGAAGCAGGCACAGGATTCTATCAAGGCTGAGGCTGAGAGATGTGGTATGTACTATGTTAACCAGAGATGGTTAGGTGGTATGCTTACAAACTTCGAGACAATCAAGACAAGAATTGCAAAGCTTGAGAAGTACGAAGCAATGGAGCAGGATGGTACATTTGATGTTTTACCTAAGAAGGAAGTTATCGAGATCAAGAAGGAGATGGACAAGCTTCAGAAGAACCTTGGCGGTATCAAGGATATGAAGGACATTCCTGACATGATTTTTATCGTAGATCCTCGCAAAGAGAGAAACTGCGTACATGAGGCACATACACTTGGTATTCCACTTGTTGGTATCGCAGATACAAACTGTGATCCGGAAGAGCTGGATTATGTAATTCCAGGTAACGATGATGCTATCAGAGCTGTAAAACTGATTGTTTCTAAGATGGCAGATGCTGTTATCGAAGCTAATCAGGGTGCAGATGTAGAGACAGCAGAGGAAGCTGAATCTGCAGAGGTTGACGCAGAGCAAGAGTAAGAAGTATCGGTTTAGGAGGACAAGAAAATGGCAGCTATTACAGCTAGTATGGTAAAAGAATTAAGAGAGATGTCTGGCGCTGGTATGATGGATTGTAAGAAGGCTCTTACAGAGACTGACGGCGATTTTGACAAGGCAGTAGAGTTCCTTCGTGAGAAAGGACTTGCAACTGCTGTAAAGAAGGCAGGAAGAATCGCTGCAGAAGGTATCGTTATGACAACTGTTGTTGATGGCGGTAAGAAAGCAGCTATGGTTGAAGTAAATGCCGAGACAGATTTCGTTGCTAAGAACGAAGTATTCCAGACATATGTAAAGGAAGTTGTTGATCAGATCGTTTCTACAGACGTTCAGGATGTAGAGGCATTGAAGAATGAGAAGTGGGCACTTGATCCTTCTATGACAGTTGCTGAGAAGCATGCTGCTATGGTTGCAAAGATCGGTGAGAACATGAACATCCGTCGTTTTGCCAAGATCAACACAGATGGACATATCGTTTCCTATATTCATGCAGGCGGAAAGATTGGTGTATTGGTTGAGGCTGATACAGATGCATCCGGTGAGGCTATTGACGAGTGCATGAAGAATATCGCAATGCAGGTTGCAGCTATGAATCCAAAGTATGTTTCTACAGATGAAGTATCTGAGGAGTACAAGGCTCACGAGCTTGAGATTCTTGTTGCACAGGCAAAGAATGATCCTAAGAATGCAAACAAGCCTGATAATATCATTGAGAAGATGGTTCAGGGACGTCTGAACAAGGAACTCAAGGAAGTTTGTCTGCTTGAGCAGGAGTATGTAAAGGCTGAGAACAAGGAAAGTGTTGCTCAGTACGTTGCAAACGTAGCAAAGGCGAATGGATGCAAGCTTGCAATCAAGAAGTTTGTTCGTTTTGAGACAGGTGAAGGCCTTGAGAAGAAAAACGAGGATTTCGCAGCTGAAGTAGCAGCTCAGATGGCTGGAAACTAAGCAATAAAAAAGATTAATAGAACGCCTGATATACCGCTTTGGCATGTCAGGCGTTTTTTCAATTTATAAATGAATCGGAGATGAAAGACATGAAGAAATATAAGATGCTTATTTTTGATATGGATGGAACGATTTTGTACACCTTAGAGGATCTGAAGAACACGACTAATTATGCGCTTAACGAGCATGGATTTCCGGAACGTACATTGGAAGAAGTACGCCGGTTTGTCGGAAATGGAATTCATAAGCTGATTGAACGTGCGGTTCCGGAAGGAACTTCGGATGCAGATATCGAAGCTGTGTTCACAACATTTGAAATCTATTATAAAGATCATTGCATGGATACAACAAGGCCATACGATGGCATCAATGATCTGCTTACGAAGCTACGTGCGAAAGGTTATATGACTGCGGTTGTGTCAAATAAGGTGGATTTTGCTGTACAGGATCTTGTAAAAGATTTCTTTGCCGGCCAGTTTGACATTGCAATCGGGGAACGCGAGGGTGTGCGTAAGAAACCTGCACCGGATTCCGTATATGAAGTATTGAAAGAATTCCATCTTGGTAAGGATGAAGTAATCTATATCGGTGATTCGGATGTGGATTATGCAACTGCAAGAAATGCGGGCGTAGACTATATCTTAGTGGAATGGGGCTTCCGTGACCGGGCATTTCTAGAGTCACTTGGTGCAACTGTATTCGCGAAGAAGCCAGAGGATATTCTGGACATAGTTGATAATGTGTAATATATGTGAAAAGAATATGAATTGTTAGCACTTCCTATTGCTGAGTGCTAATATAAATGCTATAATATTTCGTGTTCATAAAAGGTTTTTACGGAAAATGGAAAGGAGCATGGAATGTTACGTATTTTTAAGAATTTCCGGAAACGGGAAGTGGTATTGGCTCTTTTCAGTGTGGTATTTGTAGTGGCACAGGTCTGGCTTGAGTTAAAACTGCCGGATTATATGCGGGAAATTACATCACTGATTACGACACAGGATAGTGCAATGCATGATATCCTGATTGCAGGCGGTAAAATGTTACTTTGTGCGTTTGGCAGTTTATTGGTAACGGTACTGGTAGCTGTCTGTGCATCACGGATTGCTTCGAATTTCAGTGCAATCGTACGTGGGAAGTTATTTGACAAGGTACAGTCTTTTTCGATGGAAGAAATCGGACGGTTTTCAACAGCGAGTCTGATTACGCGTTCTACAAACGATGTGACTCAGGTACAGATGTTGATTGTAATGGGTCTGTCTATCATGTTGCGAGCACCAATCATGGCGGTGATGGCTATCTTGAAGATTGTTGATAAGAGCTGGCAGTGGACACTCTCCACGGGCGTTGCGGTTGTTGTATTATTGGTTGTCGTTATTATATGCGTCAGCTTATGTATGCCGAAGTTTAAGCGCTTACAGAGTCTGACGGATGATATCAATCAGGTAACACGTGAGAATCTGACCGGTTTGAACGTTGTTCGCGCCTATAATGCAGAAGAATATCAGGAGGAGAAGTTCGAGAAGGTCAACAAGGATCTGACAGATACCCATTGGTTTACATCAAAGACTATGGCCTTCATGATGCCGACAATTATGATGATTATGAATGGCCTTTCGCTTGCTATTTATTGGATTGGTGCGGTTTTGATCAATGATGCACAGGATATGCAGGGAAAATTCACGTTATTCTCGGATATGGTTGTATTTTCCTCGTATGCAATGCAGGTTGTCATGTCGTTCATGATGCTGGTTATGATCTTCATTATGCTGCCACGTGCGTCGGTTGCTGCAAAACGTATCTTAGAGGTGTTAGACACTGAGCCATCCATCGAGGATGGAACGAGAGATACGTTCCCGATTATGAAGGATGGAGAAGTGGAATTTAAGGATGTCAGCTTCAAATATCCGGACGCAGAAGAGTATGTGTTGGAACATATTTCTTTCTCGGCAAAGAAGGGAGAGACGATTGCATTTATCGGTGCAACCGGATGTGGCAAGAGTACTGCTATCAATCTGATTCCGCGGTTTTATGATGCGACAGAGGGTGAAGTGTTTGTCGATGGCGTGAATGTTAAGGAATATACGCAGGAGACGTTGCATAACAAGATTGGATATGTCAGCCAGAAGGCAATTTTGTTCTCCGGAACAATTGCAGACAATGTGGCATATGGCGAAAACGGAAAAGCACCTGCCACACAGGACGACATTGCGATGGCGGTAAAAGTAGCGCAGGCAAGTGAATTTGTGGAGAAGAAGGATCAGGGCTATGACGGGTATGTGGCTCAGGGCGGCTCAAACTTCTCGGGTGGACAGAAACAGCGTCTGTCGATTGCACGTGCGATTGCCAGACAGCCGGAGATCTTGATCTTCGATGATTCGTTCTCGGCATTGGATTATAAGACAGACCGTATCCTGCGGGAAGCACTGCGCAAAGAATGTAAGGATGCGACGAAGATCATCGTAGCACAGCGAATCGGTACAATCCGTGACGCGGACAAGATCATCGTGTTAGACGATGGACAGATTGTCGGTATGGGAACGCACGACGAACTTATGAAGAACTGCGAAGTGTACCAGGAAATCGCATATTCTCAGTTATCAAAGGAGGAGCTTGCATAATGAAAAAAGATAATTATGAAGTAGGTCAGAATAATCGTGCTCCAAAGGTTCCTCGTCACGGTCCGGGCAGAGGCATGCGCCCTGGCGAAAAAGCAAAGAACTTCAAAGGTACATGGGTAAAGCTCCTTACTAACTGTAAGAAATACTGGGGTGCTATGATATTTGCGATTATCTGCGCAGGCATTGGAACCGTATTAACATTGATCGGACCGGATAAATTATCCAAGATGACCGATCTTATCACCGAGGGTGTGATGACCGGGATTGATATGGATGGAATCAAACGGATTGGAATTACGCTCATCTGCTTCTATGGATGCAGTGCGTTGCTATCTCTGATCCAGAACCTGATCATGGGTTATGTAACACAGCAGGTATCAAAGGGACTCCGAAGCGATATCTCTAAGAAGATCAACCGCTTGCCAATGTGGTTTTACAATCAGACATCGACCGGGGATGTGTTATCCCGCGTAACAAACGATGTTGATACGATTGCCCAATCCTTTAATCAGAGCATGGGAAATCTTGTGACAGCGGTTACGCTGCTTCTTGGTTCGCTGATTATGATGATAAAGACAAATATCATAATGACGGTTGCAGCGATACTTTCAACGCTGCTGGGCTTTGTATTCATGACTCTGATTATGAGCAAATCTCAGAAATATTTTGCGAGACAACAGATGCATCTGGGGGAAATCAATGGACATGTTGAGGAGATCTATGCCGGACACACAGTCGTGAAGGCGTATAATGGCGAGAAAAAATCAAAGGAAACGTTCGATAAGATGAATGAAAATCTGCGTGACAGTGCCTTTAAGGCGCAGTGTCTCTCCGGACTTATGATGCCACTCATGACATTCATCGGTAACCTTGGCTATGTGGCGGTCTGTATTGTCGGTGCGCTTCTTGTAATGAATGATAAAATATCATTTGGTGTGATTATTGCGTTTATGATGTATGTACGTTACTTTACACAGCCACTCAGTCAGATCGCACAGGCGATGCAGGCACTGCAGTCTGCGGCTGCTGCCGGTGAACGTGTATTTGAGTTTACCGACGCAGAAGAGATGGAAGATGAGAGCACTAAGACGAAGAAGCTGAACGATGTGAAGGGTGAGGTATCCTTTGAGCATGTCAAGTTTGGCTATAAAGACAGCGATAAGGTTGTCATCCATGATTTTTCAGCTGTAGCAAAACCGGGACAGAAGGTTGCAATTGTCGGACCGACCGGTGCCGGTAAGACAACGATGGTGAATCTTTTAATGCGGTTCCATGAGATCTTAGATGGTGATATAAAAATTGATGGTGTATCCATCAAGGATATGACGCGGGAAGAAGTACACGACCAGTTCTGTATGGTATTACAGGATACATGGCTTTTTGAAGGAACGGTTCGTGAGAATCTCGTATACAGCCAGGAGAATGTACCGGAAGAAAAGATTGAGCAGGCGTGCAAGGCAGTTGGCTTGCACCGATTTATCCGTAGTCTGCCGAAGGGCTATGACACGGTGTTGAATGATCAGGTTAACCTGTCACAGGGACAGAAGCAGCAGCTTACCATCGCCCGCGCGATGATTGCAGACCGCCCGATGCTTATATTAGATGAGGCGACAAGCTCTGTCGATACGAGAACCGAGCTTATCATCCAGAGAGCCATGGACGAACTGATGAAGGGAAGAACTTCGTTTGTAATCGCACACCGGCTTTCTACAATCAAGAATGCTGATCTGATCCTTGTATTGAAGGATGGCGATATTATCGAGAGCGGTACGCATGAGGAGCTGCTTGCGAAGAAGGGCTTCTATGCGGATCTCTACAACAGCCAGTTCGAGCAGGCGTCATAAAAATAAATTTGGAATCAGGACAATCGCTCCCTGCATACATTTATGTGAATGTATGTAGGGAGCTTTTTATATGAGAAAGATAACGGCAAGGAGAATCCGGCAATCCGTTGTTGCAAGTGTTGTCGGAGTGACATGTATTTTTTTCTGTGGAAATCTGGAGACTACATTTGCAGAAACAGCAACTGTGACAGATGCGACAGCGGGGGATGCAACGGCAGGAGATGTAGGACAGAATATAGATATTCAGTCTGAAGGCGTCATGACAATCGGAGATGCAGTTGTACAGACCGATACAAGAGAAACAGATTCAACACAAACAGATGCGGCAGGAACGGTTGCAACTGGCAAGGATAGTAAAATTGATGGCATTTCTGTGCTGAATGCTCAGGAGGCAGGTTTACAGGTAAGCAGCAAAAAATATGAAGGAGAATATCACATAGATTACATTTTGTCACATTGCAGTTATTTTGTACAAAGTGACCTCGAAGGAGATACTGTCGCAGATACAGTTGGCACGATCATAGTTGGAAATCGTCTGAATCTGAAAAACAGCGTTGGAAAGGTAAAAGCAGCAGCGTCCTATGCAAGGTACCTGATTGATCTTAATGATTATCTCGTTGATTCATGGAATGACACGACAGGAATTGATACGAACTTTTATTATACAGAAAGTTATCTGTCCTACAAGGACTGGCTGACAAACCGCATGGTAAAGGTTGCAGATAATTATATCAATATGGATGAGGCATTTGCAGTGATCAAACAGGAATCCCAGGCATTGGAAAAAGCAGGGCAGGCCGGATATGAGGAACAGGGTAACCTGATTATTGATTTTTCCAATTCCAGAACAATAACAGTCAGCGGAGAACAATTTTCAAGTGCAAGGCGTGTGATCCTGAAAAATGTAACTGCGGAGGACATTTTCTCGAACGCGTATACAATCTCTGTTTCAGGGGATGGAGATTATGCATTGGA
The DNA here is from genome assembly GCF_056872695.1 of Wujia sp. Taxonomy (NCBI): domain Bacteria; kingdom Bacillati; phylum Bacillota; class Clostridia; order Lachnospirales; family Lachnospiraceae; genus Wujia; species Wujia sp. The sequence goes on from NZ_DBMFCD010000011.1 coordinate 45,336, forward strand.
TACTTCGAAAATTGAAATTGGAGGTACGGCTTTAAACAATAATTATTTCCTTAATCTGGCGAAAAACAGACCAGGCGGTGTGCAGGGCGGCCAGTATTACAATGGCGGATTTGGATTGGTCTGGAATTTCCCGGATGCAAAAAATATTACAGCGAACTTTTTGACCGGACATATCATTGCACCATCCGGAAATGTTTCGCTGATTGGAGGCAATCACGAGGGACAGGTAATTGCACAAAATGTAAAGTCAAGTTCGGAGTCGCATTTCTACCCATATAATGTTACTACAACAGAAACAACCACGACAGAAGCAACCACGACGGAAAGTACGACGACAGAGACAACAACGACAGAAACAGCTACGACGGAAAGAACAACGACAGAGACTACGACGACAGAAACTACAACAACTGAGGCAGTAACAACTGCAGAGGGTACTGCAATCACAGAAGAGACAACGACAGAAAATGTTATTACAACGAGAGCAACATTAATTGTATCACCAAAAGCAAGCTCTACGTCAAGACCGGTTCCGGAAACTGAGATATGGGCGGAAACGGATGAAGTGAGAACCGGGGATTCCATGGCTCTTGGAATAGTTGTTACATTGTTGGTTGCATCTGTGGGAGGAGTTTTATTGTTTGCTGTACTTCATGAACATAAAAAGAAATAATCTGCATATAAGTAATTATAAGAGATGGCGGATGCGTGACAAATGCAGAGAACGAAACGATATCTGACAGTAATTCTGGTGGTGGTATGCCTGCTCCCTTCCATATGTGTAATGCGGAGCGGGCAGGCAGCTGTCTGTCTGCCTGAACAATCTAATTATGAAATTGAAAAACGTGCATGCTGGATTTCCTATATCGATATAGAAGAAAACCTGGCAGAAAAAAGTGAAGCAGCATTCCGGGCGAAAGTACATGCTATGTATGAGGAAGTCAAAAAATATGGTATGAATACAGTAATCGTACATGCACGGGCGATGGGAGATGCTTTCTATCCATCCGAATATTTCCCGTATTCCGAATATTTGTCTGAAACCCGGACTTATCCGGGTTATGATCCATACGCAATTATGGTTTCAGTTGCACATGAGGAGGGACTTTGCTTTGAAGCATGGATCAATCCTTATCGTCTGTCTATGGGGGAAGAGACAACCGTAAGCTTTGAAAATACGTCATTTTATACAGAATATCAGTCTGTGATATTGGAATATAAGGGGCAGAATGGTACATGTCTGGCACTGAATCCGGAAAATCCGGAAGCACAGCAACTGGTCATAGATCAGGTAGTTGAGATTCTGGACCGGTATCCGGTCGATGGAATCCATTTTGATGATTATTTTTTCGTTGATGGCATGCAGGATAGCTTGTCGCAGGAAGAAAAGATGCTGGCCGTCAATGCGTTGATACAGAATGTGTATCAGACAATCAAACAGAAAAATCCGGATTGTGAGTTTGGAATCAGTCCGGCAGGGAATCCGGACTATGCGCGTAGCCAGGGGGCAGACATTGACACATGGCTTTCGCAGGATGGGTATGTTGATTATGTCATGCCGCAGATTTACTGGACGGATCGTTATAAGATAGGGGATGAAGAAGTTCCGATGTTTTCTAACCGGTGCGAGGAGTGGCTGAAACTACGCACAAATATGCGAATTAAACTTTATATTGGCCTTGCACTTTACCGTGTTGGAGAAAATTCGAACACGGATTTGGACTGGTCGTTTCGCACAGATAATTTGGCAGGGCAATGTGCGCAAAGCTACGGTATGGGATATGATGGTTTTGCTTTATTTCGGTATGCATATCTCAGGGAGAACGGGGCACAGCAGGAACTTCGAAATTTATATGATTATCTGAAAAGGCAAACGGGGATTCTTACATCAGACCTGGATGCTGGTATTGTATATACCGCTCATACGTCAGAATTTGGCTGGCAGGAGGCAAAAACAGATGGCATTGTAGCAGGTTATCCCAGACAGGATTTGTTTTTAGCTGCTGTGCGTATCCAGCTTGGAGCCAACATGCCAGAAGGAAATGTGCGATATGTCGTAGAGCTGGCGCAGGGACCGAGTGAATGGTGTATGGATGGGGAACTGGCAGGAAGTGCAGAGAAGGCGAATCCATTGCTTGGAATCCGCATCAATCTGACGGGGGAAATTGCTGAAACCTACGATATTGCTTATCGTGTGTATGTATCTGAACAGGGATGGACCGCGTGGGGAAGAAATGGTTCTTATGTCGGTGGAGATGCAATGCAGGCGTTACAGGTAAAACTTGTTAAAAAGACCGAATAAGTACTTGCAAAAGATTGAAAACATGTTATAATATATAAGACTTGAATACAGATGACGCAGAGTGGGTTATAAAAACCCACTCTTTGTTTTTGAAAAGGCAAAAAAAGTCAGAAAGGTGGCAGACGTGAAAAAACAGGAAATTGAACAGCATTGCACTGAGCTTGTGACACCAATTATCGAAGAAAATGGGTTTGAGCTGGTGGATGTAGAGTACGTAAAGGAAGGCTCTGATTATTATCTGCGTGTGTACGCGGATAAGGAAGGCGGCATCAACATTGATGACTGTGTTCTGATCAGTCGGAGCTTGGAAGAAAAACTGGATGCTGCGGACCGGATGACAGACCCATATATTTTGGAAGTGAGTTCACCGGGACTAACAAGACCGCTTAAGAAGGACAAAGATTTTAAACGGAATCTTGGTAAGAAGGTGGAGGTAAAGCTTTACCGTGCGGTAGATGGCAGTAAGGAATTCGAGGCGGTTCTGATGGGATACACCGACACAACAGTCGCATTGCAGCTCGATCCGGCGGAAGAACCAAAAGAATTTTCAAGAAACGATATTTCTATGATAAGATTGGCATTTGAGTAGAAGAGGAGGATAAAAAAATGTCAGAGATTATTGATGCTTTAAATCAATTAGAGCGCGAAAAAAGTGTCAGCAAGGAACTGGTGATGGAGGCAATTGAGAAATCATTGGTTGCAGCATGCGAGAAAGATTACGGAAAGAATGTACTTGTGGAAGCACACATGGATCGTGAAACTGGTGCAATCACAGTTGTACGCAAGAAGGAAGTTGTCGAGGAAGTGGAAAATGATGAGAATCAGATTTCACTGACACAGGCAAAGGCAATGGATGACAAGTATGAGATCGGCGATTTTGTAGAGTATCCATTGGAGTCTATGGACTTTGGCCGTATGGCAGCACAGAAAGCAAGAAGCATTATCATCCAGAATATCAAAGAGGGTGAGCGTGATGCAATCTATGAGCGTTTTGCATGCAAGGAACATGATATTGTCAATGGTGTGGTACAGCGTTTCGTAGACAACACGATCTATATCAGCCTTGATGAGAAGACTGAAACAAGACTCAAGGAAAATGAACAGGTAAAATCGGAGCATTACAAGGTTGGCGACCATATCAAACTGTATGTGGTTGAGGTAAAGAAACCAGAGAAGAAAGAAAACAAGCGTAAGGACGGCAAAGATAAGAAGAACAATACAGGGATAAACATCCATGTATCCCGTACGCATCCAGAGCTTGTAAAGCGTTTGTTTGAAAATGAGATTGAAGAGATCCAGAATGGTGTTGTTGAGATCATGGGTATCTCCAGAGATGCAGGTTCCCGTTCGAAGCTTGCAGTACGTTCGTTAGATCCAAACGTAGATCCGGTTGGCGCATGTGTCGGTATGGCAGGTGCAAGAGTCAACACAATCGTCGATGATTTGAAGGGCGAGAAGATTGATGTTATCGCATGGGATGAGGATCCGGAGGTTTACATCAAGAATGCGCTTAGTCCATCCGATGTCATCTGGGTACAGGCATACACAGAGGAGCAGGATGGAAAGCAGAAGAAGTGTGCAAGAGTCGTTGTACCGGACGATCAGTTGTCACTTGCAATTGGCAAGGAAGGACAGAATGCAAGTCTGGCTGCAAAGCTGACTGGTTATAAGATTGATATCAAGAGTGAGTCGCAGGCACGTGATCTGGGTATGATTATAGATGATTATGATGAAGATTATGCCGCTGACTATGAAGATGAGGAGTAGATAACTTGGCAAAGCAGATACCGCTTCGACAGTGTGTAGGCTGTCGGGAGATGAAACCAAAGACAGAGCTTGTCAGAGTCATTAAGACGCCGGAAGATGAGATATGTCTGGACAAGACCGGAAGAAAAAATGGGCGAGGTGCATACATTTGTCTGAATCAGGCGTGCCTGGAGAAAGCAAAAAAATCAAAGGCACTGGATCGTTCATTAAAGACAGAGATTCCGGAGGAAATCTACCAGACCATCGCAGAGGAGATGATATAGTTGGTACAAAATCAGAATCGTGCGTTGTCTATGCTTTCAATTGCGGCAAAGGCAGGAAAAGTGCAGAGTGGCGGATTCCTGACCGAGAAGGCGATTCAGGAGGGCGTTGCATATTTTGTGATCATAGCAGAGAATGCATCAAACAACACGCAGAAGAAATTTATGGATAAATGTAAGTATTATGAGATTCCATATACGATCGCGTTTGACAGTACAACGCTGGGCAGACAGATCGGGAAACAGGATCGGACAGTACTTGCAGTGACTGATGCAGGTCTGGCAAAACAGATTTCTGACAAGTTGGATTAGTTTAAGATTGGAGGTGTAACCCATGAGAGTACACGAGTTTGCAAAACAGTTGACAGCAGAACTTGGAAAAGAAGTAAAAAGCAGTCATATTATTGATATATTGAGCAGCAAAAAAGAAGGGTTAAAAGCACAGAGCAGCATTGATGAGTCGATGATGAAATTTGTGCGGGAGTCTTTGGGCGGAAACAAGCCGGCTGAAGCAAAGAAAGAAACGCCAAAGAAGGAAGAAGCAAAGAAGGAGGCGCCAAAGAAAACAGAAGCTCCAAGGCAGGAAAACAAGAAAGCACAGCCGAACAACAATGCTAATTCCGGCAATCAGAACAACCTGAATAAGAAGAACAATAATAACAATAATAACAATAATAACCAGAACCGTAACAACAATCAGGGTAAGAACAATAACAATAACGGAAATAATCAGGGCAGAAATAATAACGGTAATAACAATAAGCAGAATAATAACCAGAACAATCAGGGGAAAAATAATGCAAACAAGCCTGCAAATGGCAACAACCAAAATGGTGCCAAGCAGGAGAGCCGTGGTACAAATTTCCGAAATGCGGTAAGCAATAACCGGAATACAAGAAATAACAACAATAATAACAATCGTTTTAATAACAATAACAACCGGAATAATAACAATAAGAATCATCAGCCTGCACCGAAGAAACAGGAACCGGTAGAACCAGTGATCAAGACAATCAAGCTGCCGGAGGTTCTGACTGTAGGTGAACTTGCAAGCAAAATCAAGGTGCCAGTTGCACAGCTGATCAAGAAGATGTTTATGGCAGGTAAGATGTACAATGTAAACTCTGATCTCCCATTTGATGAGGCTGCAGAGATTGCTCTGGAATATAACTTTATTGCTGAGGAAGAGGAAAAGGTCGATGTGATTGAAGAACTTCTCCGTGAGGAGGAAGAGGATGAGGCAGATATGACCTCCAGACCACCGGTTGTCTGCGTTATGGGACACGTTGATCATGGTAAGACATCGCTGCTCGATGCAATCCGTAATTCTGATGTAACGGCTGGTGAGGCCGGTGGTATTACACAGCATATCGGTGCATCTGTAGTATCGATCAATGGACAGAAAATTACATTCTTAGATACACCGGGACATGAGGCGTTTACAGCCATGCGTATGCGTGGTGCACAGTCCACAGATATCGCAATTCTGGTTGTAGCAGCCGATGATGGTGTTATGCCACAGACGGTAGAGGCTATCAATCATGCAAAAGCAGCTGGTATCGAGATCATCGTTGCAATCAATAAGATTGATAAGGAAAGTGCCAATATCGACCGTGTAAAGCAGGAGTTGATGGAATATGAGCTGGTACCAGAGGACTGGGGTGGTTCAACAGTATTCTGTCCGGTATCTGCACATACAAAAGAAGGTATTGACAATCTTCTGGAAATGATTATTCTGACCGCCGAGATTCTGGAGCTTAAGGCAAACAAGAATCGGAAGGCACGCGGCATTGTAATTGAGGCACAGCTTGACAAGGGACGTGGTTCTGTGGCAACTGTATTGGTTCAGAAAGGTACTCTGCATGTGGGAGACTGCCTTGCAATCGGTGATGTACATGGAAAGGTTCGTGCAATGTTTGACGACAAGGGACGCAAGGTGAAGGAAGCAACACCTTCTATGCCGGTTGAGGTACTTGGCTTAAATGGTGTTCCGAATTCCGGTGAAATTGTGATTGCTACAGAAAACGAGAAGGAAGCGCGTACGATTTCTGAGGCATTTATCAATCGGGGTAAGGAGAAGCTGATTGCTGATACAAAACAGCGCATGTCTCTGGATGATCTTTACAACCGGATTCAGGAAGGCAATGTAAAGGATCTGAACCTCATCATTAAGGCAGATGTACAGGGTTCTGTAGAGGCAGTCAAGCAGAGTCTGCTCAAGCTTTCCAATGAGGAAGTGGCTGTCAAATGTATCCACTCTGGTGTTGGTGCCATCAATGAGAGTGACGTGATTCTTGCTTCTGCAAGTAATGCGATTATCATTGGATTTAACATCCGTCCCGACAACCAGGCAAAAGAGGTTGCAGAGCGTGAAAAGGTTGATATCCGTCTGTATCGTGTTATCTATAATGCAATCGAGGATATTGAGAGTGCGATGAAGGGTATGCTTGATCCGATTTTCGAGGAGAAGGTTATCGGACATGCAGAGGTTCGTCAGACTTACAAGGCCTCCGGTGTTGGTACAATCGCAGGTTCGTATGTTTTAGATGGTACAATACAGAGAGGCTGCAAGGTTCGGATCAGCCGGGAAGGTGAGCAGATCTTCGAGGGCGAGCTTGCATCTTTGAAGCGTTTCAAGGATGATGTAAAGGAAGTTAAGACAGGATTTGAATGTGGTCTTGTTATGGATGGATTCAATGATATCAAGGAAGGCGATATTATTGAGGCATATATTATGGTTGAGGTACCAAGATAGAAATGAGAAAAACAAGTCATAAATCACAGCGGATTAACGGGGAAGTTCAAAAAGAGCTTTCCAGGATTATCCGGATGGAGTTAAAGGATCCACGTATCAATCCCATGACATCGGTAACAGATGTCATGGTGACACAGGATCTGAAATATTGTAAGGCATATATCAGTGTATTAGGAGATGCAGAGTCTGGTGCAGAAACGTTAAAGGGTCTGGAGCAGGCGAGTGGATTTATTCGCCGCGAGCTGGCGCGTACAATCAATCTTCGAAATACACCGGAGCTTACGTTTGTGTTGGATACATCGATTGAGTACGGAAATTATATGTCCAAACGTATCGATGAGGTAATCAAAGAGGATCAGAGTAAGCAGAATGAAGAAGTGTGAGTTATTAAATCTAATTGAAGATGCAAAGACAATCGGAATATTCGGGCATATCCGCCCGGATGGCGATTGTGTTGGTTCATGCCTGGGGCTGTATAATTATATCCGGGATAATTATGACGCAGAGGTAACTGTTTACCTTGAGAAGATTCCAGATAAGTTTTCATTCTTAAAGGGAGCGGATGCAATCTGTCATGAACCGGAGTCCCGTGAGTTAGATCTTGCAATCTCTCTGGATTGTGGTGATCGTGACCGGCATGGAAGCTTCTATGAGCTTTTTGGCATGGCAAAGAAAAGTGCCTGCCTGGATCATCATAGCAGTAACCGGGGTTTTGGAGATTATTACTATTGTGATGCAGATGCTTCTTCTGCAAGTGAAGTGTTGTTTCGTCATATCGAACCGGATAAGATCTCGCTTGCATGTGCAGAGTGCCTGTATCTAGGAATCGTGCATGATACCGGTGTATTTAAATATGCAGCATGTACAAAGGATACGATGCAGGCAGCCGGTGAACTGCTTGCACATGGTGTGGACGCACAGAAGATTATTGATGACACCTTTTACAGAGTCAGCTATAAGCAGAATCTGTTGATGGGACAGGCAATGGTCAATGCAAAGCTGGCATTGTCCGGACAGGTTGTATACACCTTTGTGACAAAGGAAATGTTTGAGACCTTTGGCTGCGGAAAGGAAGAGACAGACGGGATTGTTGACCGCATTCGTGTGATCGATGGCGTAGAGGTGGCGATATTTGTATATCAGCTTGACAACGCAATGAAGGTCAGCCTGCGATCGATCCGTAAGGTCGATGTGAGCAGAATCGCAGTTGCCTATGGTGGTGGCGGACATATCCGTGCAGCCGGATTTGAAGTAACCGGCGATTTTGACACAGTGGTTGCAGATATTATAAAGAGGATAGAGGAACAGCTTTGATAGACGGGATTTTGAATGTATATAAAGAACAGGATTTTACCTCGTTTGATGTAGTGGCAAAGCTTCGTGGAATCTTAAAACAGAAAAAAATCGGACATACCGGGACACTGGATCCAATGGCAGAAGGTGTCCTGTTGGTCTGTCTGGGGAAAGCAACGAAGCTGGTAGATCTTCTGACAGAAGGAGATAAATGTTACCGTGCGACAATGAAACTTGGCTACGAGACAGATACGGAGGATGTGACAGGTGAGAAAACTGCGGAGAGCAATACGGCAGTGATGGCACAGCTGACACAGACGGAGATAGAAGCTGCAATTATGTCTTTTGTTGGCAAATATAATCAGATACCACCGATGTATTCGGCAATCAAAAAAGATGGAAAAAAATTATACGAATACGCCAGAGCCGGGATTGAAATCAAGCGGGAAGCAAGACAGGTAGAAATCTATAAAATTTGTGATATTACAAGAGAGTCCGCTGATACTTACAGCTTTGATGTATATTGCTCCAAGGGAACATATATCCGGTCGTTGTGCCGGGATATCGGGAGAAAACTTTCCTGCTTCGCTGTGTTGTCCGGCTTGCTTAGAAAAGAAGTGCATGGATTTTCCGTGACAGATGCACTGACGTTACAGGAGATAGAAGAATGTCAGATAAATGGATGCTTGCAGGAAGCAATCCTGCCGGTAGATGCACTTTTACAGCAATATCCGGCATATGAAATTACCGAACAGGCAGAAAATTTTCTGAAAAATGGAAATAAATTATCCCCCCGGTTTTTCAAAAATTTAGGCGAAAAACGGGATTTGCGGATCCGAGTGTATTATGCAGGCGAATTTACAGCCCTGTATGATTACAAAGAGGAAGAACAGGTATACAAACCATTTAAAATGTTTTTATGAGGAAACCAACGTGAAGAAACTAGCATACAATGACGTGAATATAGCAGATACCGTTGTAGCACTTGGAAAGTTTGAGGGCTTGCATAAGGGACATATGCTCCTCATCAACAAAGTGTTACAGCTGTCTCATGAGACAGGAAAGCAGTCGGTCGTTTTCTCGATTGATATGCCGGGAACGAAGCGGATTTATACGATTCCGGAGCGGGACCGCCTGTTGGAGGAATTCGGTATTGACTGGAATGTTACATGTGAGTTTACGAATAAATTTGCATCGATGAAACCGGAAGCATTTATCAAAGATGTGTTAGTGGAGCGATTGCACCCGGAATATGTAGTAGTTGGAAATGATTTTCGGTTTGGCAGGAACAGGCAGGGAGACGTAGCTTTGTTACAGGAATATGGAGCCCTGTATGGATATGAAGTACTCGCGTTTGAGAAGCTACGTGAAAAAGGAACCGTGATCAGTTCTTCGTATATCCGGGAACAGATTGAGCAGGGGCAGATGGATACGGTTCGTGAATATATGGGACGCCCATACAGTATTTCTGGGATTGTTCAATATGGAAAGCAGCTCGGAGCAACGATTGGATTTCCAACTGCAAACCTGATCCCGACGGAGGAAAAACTTTTAGTTCCGAACGGTGTATATGAGACAGGGCTTATGATTGCCAATAAACGTTATCATGGGATTACGAATGTCGGAGATAATCCAACGGTCGATGATGATCATAAGATTAAAGTCGAGACACATGTCCTAGATTATGATGGAAATCTATACGGAACCTACTTGAAAATAGAATTTTTACGACAAATTCGAAAAGAAATTAAATTTGATAGCATTGAAGCCTTGAAAAATCAGATCAAATCGGATATACTAGAAATCGCGCACCAGTAGCTCAGTGGATAGAGCAATGGCCTCCGGAGCCATGTGCGGAGGTTCGATTCCTCTCTGGTGCATTTTTATATAGTTGTTCGAAGGAGGAGCTATGAGTAAGAAGGGTTCAAAAGAAAAGAAAGGCGTTTCGGGCTTATTACTTTTTTTAGGCTGGATGATTTTTGTTCTGCTTGCAGTTGTTTTTTATTTCTATTTCTTTTCAGATTTAGATTTGAAAATGTTTAACAAGGATAAAGCAACGCAGACAGATGCAACGCAGGAAGAACCGGCAGGTTTTTCTTATGAGACAAATGCTAATCTTGATATCAATTCTTTGATTATCGAATATTATGCAGCGTTAGCAGTATGTGATCAGAACAAACTGAAAAGCGTAGTGACTGATCCGAGTCAGTTTGATGATATGACGGTTTATCAGCAGCGGTCAGCTGTGATCAAGGCATATTCAAATGTTAACTGTTATACAATGCCGGGATATACAGAAGATGCAACACTGGTGTATGTGACAAGCAATTTAAGTCTTGCCAATATTACAAGTGTTCCACTTAATATCAATCGTTTTTATGTATTAAATACAGCAGATGGATATAAGATTGATAATTCAGCACTTTCGCAGGAAGTTACGAATTATATTGAGACACAGAGTCAATCAAATGATATTCAGAATCTGTACAGAGCAGTTCAGGATAATGTCAATAGCTGCATTGCAAATGATTCTGCATTTGCAGAGTTTTACAATACAATTAGTTCCGGACAATAAAAATAAGGGCTGTTGCTCGTCAACAGCCCTATTATTATATCCTTTCATCCTATAAGAAATCATCGGAGTCATCGTCTTCGTCATCTTCATCTGCTGCGCGCACATCAATGCCGCGTGGTGGAACAGGCGTCGAGAATACGATCTGGGTTTCCGTGTTTCCATATTTTTGGAGCTGGCCGATGAAGGTATCCAGTTCCAGGGTGCTTGGAAAGCATACCTTTATCAACATGGAATATGCGCCGGTAACGCAATTACATTCCAGTACATTCGGACAAGCCTGTATAAATGGATAGAATTCCGGTTTTCGTTTTGGATCGAGTGCCATGTTTATAAAGGCTGTAATATGATAGCCGAGAGACACTGGGGCAACACTCGCGTGATAGCCGGAAATGATTCCGCTTTTCTCTAATCGTTCAATACGGGCAGAGACAGCAGGAGAGGAAAGAAATACTTTACTTGCCAGATGCTTCAGTGGATATCTGGCGTTTTCCTGTAATAAGTGAAGAATTTTTTTATCAATATTATCCATAATATGCCTCCTTTACACTTTTTCTAAAATTTATAAAGCGATTATACAACTGCAAATACAAAAATGCAACAAAAAAATTAATTAAATTAAGAGGAAAACTATGTCTAACGAAATTCGATTAAATAAATACCTAAGTGAAGCCGGAATTTGCTCCCGAAGAGAAGCTGACCGGCTGATTGAAGCCGGGAAGGTAATGGTGGATGGAACGGTTGCAGATATTGGAACACGGGTTGGTGAGACTTCAGTTGTTACGTGCAATGGAAATCCAGTACGGCTGCGCAAAAAAAAGGTGATTTATGCGTATAATAAACCGATTGGACAGGTTTGCACGTCGAAAGAAGCAGACAAGGACAGCATCTTCCGGTATGTGGAGTTCCCAGAACGGGTAAACTATGTAGGACGACTCGATAAGGATTCAACCGGGCTTTTACTGCTTACGAACGACGGAGATCTGGCAAATGAGATCCAGCGATCCAGAAATAATCATGAAAAGGAATATCATGTGCGTGTCAATACTGATATTACCGAAGATTTTATTAAGAAGATGTCGGAAGGTGTTGAGATCTTGGATACAGTGACGAAGCCATGTAAAGTCAAAAAGACCGGAACGAGAAACTTTTCAATTATATTGACACAGGGATTGAACCGGCAGATACGGCGGATGTGCGATGCATTACATGTACGTGTCGTACATTTAAAGCGTGTGCGGATCATGAATGTACGGCTTGGAAATTTAAGACCGGGCGAGTTCCGCACACTGACGCGGGACGAAGAACAGGAGCTTCGGAGACTGGTGCAGAAGAAATCGTAACAGGAGAAGGAGAAAAACGATGGATGCAAAAACAGAGCGTATGAAAGAATTGGTGGAGCTGTTAAATCGGGCTTCCAAAGCATATTATCAGCAGGATACGGAGATTATGTCCAACCTGGAATATGATGCGTTATATGATGAATTGGTGGCATTAGAGCAGGAGACCGGACTGATCTTATCGAAGAGTCCGACACAGCATGTCGGGTATGCGGTGATCAGTGAGCTGCCAAAGGAACGGCATCCGGCACCGATGCTATCATTGGACAAAACGAAGAGCGTCGAGGATCTGGCTGCATGGCTCGGAGATAAAACCGGTGTTATGTCGTGGAAGATGGATGGACTGACGGTCGTACTTACCTATGAGAATGGTGTGTTAGTAAAAGCGGTTACACGTGGAAATGGTGAAATCGGTGAGGTCATCACGAACAATGCGAAAGTATTTGCAAATCTGCCGAATCAGATCGCGTATAAAAATCCACTTACGATCCGTGGGGAAGCAGTTATTACCTATACGGATTTTGAACGTATCAACGCGACAATTCCAGACATTGACAGCAAATACAAGAATCCAAGAAACTTATGCTCCGGCAGTGTACGCCAGCTCAATAATCAGATCACAGCCGAGAGGAATGTTCATTTCTTTGCGTTTAACATGCTCGATACCGGAGTTGCGGAGATTGACGCAACGATGAATTCAAAGTTTGATTTCCTGACGTCTCTTGGATTTGAGGTTGTGGAGCATGTCGATGTCACAGCGGCAACGATGCAGGAGAAGGTCACATATTTTGCAGAGAAGATCGAGACCAATGATTTCCCGTCCGATGGACTGGTGCTTTCTTTCGATGATGTCGAATACGGCAAAAGTCTTGGACGGACAGCGAAGTTCCCGCGGGATTCGATTGCGTTTAAATGGGCAGATGAGGAAGCGGAGACAACGCTTCGGCATATCGAGTGGAGTCCATCCCGTACCGGACTGATCAATCCGGTTGCAGTCTTTGATGCCGTATCACTGGAGGGGACATCTGTGAGCCGTGCCAGTGTACACAATGTCAGCATTGTGAAGCAGTTACAGCTTGGAATCGGTGATACGATCAAGGTTTACAAGGCGAATATGATCATCCCACAGATCAGTGAGAATCTGACCAAATCCGGCACACTTGAAATCCCGGACACTTGTCCGGCGTGTGGCGGTAAGACAGAGATACGAGAGGAAAATCAGGCGCAGACACTTGTCTGTCCAAATCCGGCATGCCCGGCAAAAGCAATCAAGCTGTTCACGCATTTTGTATCAAGAAATGCAATGAACATTGACGGCCTATCCGAGGCGACACTACAGAAGTTCTTAGACTGTGGATTTATAGAGGAGCTGTATGATATTTACCGGATCGACCGCTATGAGGCAGAGATTGTGAAATTAGAAGGCTTCGGGCAGAAGTCTTATGACAATATGATGGAGAGCATTGCGGCAAGTCGTACGACACAGCTTGCACGTGTCCTGTATGGACTTGGCATCCTGAACGTCGGTACTGCTATGGCGAAATCTATCTGCAAATATTTCAAAGATGACGTGGAAGCAATCATTCATGCAGATGCAGCGCAGTTTGCCGAGATTGAGAAAATCGGCGATGTGATCGCGGAGGGGATTGTGGCTTATTTTGCAGATCCGAACAATATCCGGGTACTGCATGAGATTTTAAAGGAAGTGACACTTGTCGTCGAGGAGAATACTGCACCGCAGGATCTCGAGGGAAAGACATTTGTCATTACCGGTTCACTCAATCATTTTGCAAACCGGGATGAACTTAAAAAAGTGATCGAAGACCGCGGTGGAAAAGTAGCAGGCAGTGTCTCTTCGAAAACCGCATATTTGATCAATAACGATGTATTATCTTCCTCATCGAAGAATAAAAAGGCGAAATCATTGGGAATTCCGATTATTTCCGAGGATGATTTCTTGCAGTTATAAAAAATTCGTGGTATGCTTTAGCTTTAGAGAAGAAAAGAGGTTTTAGAGATGCCGATTAGAATAGACAACGATCTGCCAGTGAAGAAAGTACTGGAACAGGAAAATATATTTGTGATGGACGAACACCGTGCTATGACACAGGATATACGTCCACTTGACATTTTGATTTTAAATCTGATGCCGTTAAAGGAAGATACGGAGTTGCAGCTTCTGCGCAGCCTGTCAAACACACCACTGCAGGTAAATATCTCCTTTATCCGCACGATGTCCTATGAATCAAAACATGTATCCGAATCACATCTGGAGCGTTTTTACAGTGACTTTGAACATGTAAAGAACAGGAAATGGGATGGTCTGATCATTACCGGAGCACCGGTGGAGAATATGGAGTTTGAGGAAGTGGAGTACTGGGATGAACTGACTGCCATCATGGACTGGTCAGTTACGAATGTTACGTCCACACTGCATATCTGCTGGGGTGCACAGGCGGGACTTTACTATCGTTATGGTGTGAAAAAATACCAGCTTCCAGAGAAGTTTTCCGGTGTGTATAAGCATTATACGTTCCATAAACGGACACCACTGGTACGTGGATTTGATGATTCGTTCTTAGTTCCGCAGTCCCGTTATACCGGTGTGGATAAACAGGCAATCGTCGACAATCCACTTCTGGAGATCGTTGCTGAGTCTGATATTACCGGACCATATCTGATTATAGGAGAAGATGGCAAGAATATCTTCGTAACCGGACATCCGGAGTACGATACATTTACACTCGATCAGGAATATAAACGCGACATCAAGCGTGGCTTAAATCCGAATATTCCGGTTAATTATTATCCGGATAATGATCCGGAGCAGAAACCGATCAAGTCTTGGAGATGTCATGCGAATACACTTTATGCAAACTGGCTCAATTATTACGTATACCAGAGCACGCCTTACGATTGGACGAAAAAGGTTACGGGTTAAGGGATGCTAGCTTCGTGATCGTAAGTATGTTATGAAGCAGGTAGCCGCAGAACATACCGCATATGTATGCATGGATGCCGAAATGTGGCACAAAGAAGATGATACATAAGATTCGCACGCTGATGCCGAGAATATTGTAGATTAAGTTCTGCGTGGCATAACCGATCCCATTCATAACGCTGGAAAGCGTTGTGGATAGATAAATAAACGGACATAAAAATCCCATCAGCTGTAGCAGCGTTCCTGCTTTGGCACTTTCAAAGGCGAATGTACAGATTGGTTTTCCGAAGAGTATATACAGGATGCAGGCGAAGCTGCCAAGCATGATGCAGAAAAGAGCACTTGATACAAGTGCTTTTTTTATTGCTTCCGTATCGCGTTTCGCACACGCGTAAGAAATGGATGGAAGCAGCATCGTGGAAAGTGAGTTTGTGATCGTCGCCGGAAACAATAAAAACGGAATGACAATACCTGTGATGATGCCATACATTTCCATACTTGTATCGGCGTTGTTGTAATACTGAAAAAGAAATGTCGGAAGTATGATTGCTTCAAAACTGGAAAATAGCGTAAAAATCAGATTGTTGGAAGTAATCGGAATAATGTCCTTCAGCATTGGGATTATAAGGGACGATTTCTTCCCGGTTGATGGATGGGAATTTTTGCTTTGTAGTCTGCTGTTTTGACTCTTATTTTTGTGGAAGAGCATGTAACAGATGACTGCATAAAGTGTCGCCCCCATCTCGCCGATCACAACACCGAGAACTGCGGTTTTTGCATCGACATGCTCCTGCATGTAAGAGATTGCAAGAATATAGACCGAACCGATCCGGATAATCTGCTCGATCAACTGACAGCTTCCTGAGAAAACCGGCTTTTCATGTCCGATAAAAAATGCGTTGATACAGGCTTTGATTGCGACAAAAGGAACGGCCGGTGACAGAAGCTGCAACAGGATACGGCAGTCGGTATTTTTCAGAATATGGATGGCGATAAAATCGCAGCCATAGAAAAAGCTGACAGATACGAGCAGACTCAGTGTAAAGCTCAAAAGTCCACCGAGCCAAAGTACACGACGGGAATCGAAATCATTTTTCTTGCCAAGCAGATAAGATACATGTTTGGTGATGGTTGTAGCGATTCCCTGACAGCAAAAAGAAATGCCTAATATGTAAAGTGGAAATATAAGCTGATAAGTTCCGAGCTCCTTAACACCAATCAGCCTTGTCAGGAATATTCTATTATAAAAGCCGAGACATTTGGTCAGGATACCGGTTATGGTTAATACCAGGGTTCCTTTGATGATGGTTTGTTTTGACATGATGATCAATTCCTGCCAGAGTCTTGGTTTATTATATTGGATTGGGCGATGAAATATGACAATTTATATGGATCACGCAGCGACGACGAGCACCCATCCGGAAGTGATTCGTGCCATGCAGCCGTACTTTCACGATAAATTTGCGAACCCTTCCGGCATATACAGTATAGCAAAAGAAAATCGAAGAGACATAGAAAACTGCCGCCAGATGATTGCGGACACCCTGCATGCGAAAAAAAGTGAGATTTATTTCACGGCAGGTGGTTCGGAGGGCGATAACTGGGCGTTGAAGGAGATTGCAGACACATACGGGGAAAAGGGCCGGCATATCATCACAACGAAGCTGGAGCATCATGGAATCCTGCATACGTGTGAATACCTCGAAAAGCATGGGTTTGATGTCACATATCTGGATGTAGATGCGTATGGACGCGTGAACCCGGAACAGGCAGAGCAGGCAATCCGGAAGGATACGATTTTAATATCGGTGATGTTTGCGAACAATGAGGTCGGGACAATACAGCCGATTGGCGAGATCGGAGCAATTGCCAGACGGCATAATATATTATTTCATACAGATGCAGTGCAGGCGTATGGACAGATTCCAATCGATGTCGCATGTCTGCAGGTAGATCTGCTTACTGCGAGTGGACATAAATTCCGAGGTCCGAAGGGAACGGGATTTTTATATGTGCGGGAAGGGGTGAAAATGCAAAGTCTGATCCACGGCGGTGCACAGGAAAGGGGACTCCGGGCCGGAACGGAAAATGTACCGGGTATCGTCGGGCTTGCGACCGCCGCCTATATTGCGGATGCGGCAATGGAACAGCGGATGCGGTATGAGATGCAGATCCGTGATTATATGATTGACGAGCTGCTTACATCCATTCCATACAGCCGGTTGAATGGGCATCCGGAACAAAGGCTCCCAAACAACATCAATGTGTCCTTTCAGTTTGTAGATGGTGGGGCACTCTTGGTTATGCTGGATACACTTGGCATCTGCGCCTCCGGTGGATCGGCATGCACATCTGCATCAAAAGAACCATCCCATGTATTAAAAGCAATCGGGCTTTCCGATGAGCTGGCACGTGGTACGATACGGCTGACAATCGGGGAAGAAACAACAAAAAAGGATGCAGACTATGTAATTGCCTGCATCCGGGAACTCGTTGGTGGACTGCGGGAACAGTCACCTTTTTATGAGGATTACCAATCACATGTGCATGTACCGGATTAAGGAATCTTATGGAATTCCGGTTTACGTTTTTTAAATGTCGTATAGTAACGGAAACCGTGAGAGTGCAACAGATCTCTTGCGACATCAAAGCCGTAGCCGATATGCTCCGCGTGATGTGCATCGCTTCCGACGGTAATGATTTCTCCTCCGGCGTCCCTGTACATTTTCAGGATATCTGTATGAGGATGCGGGAAGGAGAGACCGCGGTATAGGCTTCCGGTATTGATCTCGATGCCCTGTCCGCGTGAGACAAGAATCTGAAATAACTCTTCAAAGATGTCTGCGTAATCCCGGATGTCAAACAGATCTGCCTTCGTTTTTCCGTAACGCACGATATAATCGAGATGCCCACATACATTGAAGTTATCGAATTCTTTCACACAAGTAAGCAGTGTCTCAAAATAATGCCGGTAGGCAGTCCGGTCATCTTTCCCTTCAAAATACTCCGGGTAGTATGGATCCATACCATCAACCACATGCAGGCTGCATATAATAAAATCAAGTTCCGAGTGTGTCTGCACAAATGTATTTAATTTTTTTGTTGTAGAAGGCATCACGCCAAGCTCAACACCCACGCGAAGATCAAATTCCGGGACAAGCTTCTCAGAAAGAGCGTGGTAAGTACGATAGTAGGAAGCCAGATCTAAATCAAAATCCATGTCCGGTTCTTCTGACCGGACCGGAAAATCCATGTCGTAATGATCTGTGACACAGAGGGCGGGCAGACCTTTTTCTTTTGCGGATGCGATCACTGCCTGCATCGGTTCGTCACAGTCACTGGAAAAATCAGTATGAAAATGATAATCGGGAAATATCATGGTTTTAATCCTCCTGTAAAATATAATGCATAAAATACTATGATTTCACGAAAGCTATGATTGCTAATTATAACGTATAATCTTATAAAATCCAATAAAATTGGAAAATCGCGCACTTTTTGAAAAAAATTACAAAAAATAGTCTTGAATTTTACTATAAAAGAAGTTATGATATTCGATGTAAGTTTTTAGATGAATTACTGCAGCCATGCAGTATTTAAATCTTAATAATTAAAACTTAGGAGGATTAAAAAATGGCAGTAAAAGTAGCAATTAATGGTTTTGGACGTATCGGACGTCTTGCATTCAGACAGATGTTTGACGCAGAAGGTTATGAAGTAGTTGCAATCAACGACTTGACAAAGCCTTCTATGCTTGCTCACCTTTTGAAGTACGATTCATCACAGGGTAAGTATCAGTATGCAGATCAGGTTTCTGCTGATGATGAAGCAGGTACAATCACAGTATGTGGTAAGACACTTAAGATCTATGCTGAGGCAGATGCTAAGAATCTTCCATGGGGAGAGCTTGATGTAGACGTTGTACTTGAGTGTACAGGTTTCTATGTATCAAAGGCTAAGTCACAGGCTCATATCGATGCAGGTGCTAAGAAGGTAGTTATTTCAGCTCCAGCTGGTAATGATCTTCCTACAATCGTATATAGCGTAAACGAGAACACACTTACAGCAGATGACAAGATCATCTCTGCAGCTTCTTGTACAACAAACTGTCTTGCACCTATGGCTAAGGCACTTAACGATTACGCTCCAATCCAGTCAGGTATTATGTCAACAATCCACGCTTACACAGGTGATCAGATGGTACTTGATGGACCACACAGAAAGGGCGACTTCAGACGTGCTCGTGCAGCAGCAGTTAATATCGTTCCTAACTCAACAGGTGCAGCTAAGGCTATCGGTCTTGTTATCCCAGAGCTTAACGGAAAGCTCATCGGTTCTGCACAGAGAGTTCCTGTACCTACAGGTTCTACAACAATCCTTACAGCAGTTGTTAAGGGTAAGGACGTAACTAAGGAAGGCATCAACGCTGCTATGAAGGCTGCAGCTTCTGAGTCTTATGGTTACAATGAGGAGCAGATCGTATCTTCAGATATCGTTGGTATGAGATATGGTTCACTCTTCGATGCTACACAGACAATGGTAGCTCAGATCGCTGATGATCTGTACGAGGTTCAGGTTGTTTCTTGGTATGATAACGAGAACTCATACACAAGCCAGATGGTTAGAACAATCAAGTACTTCGCTGAGTTGGCTTAATTTAGTCAGACTCTTTTAGAGAAGACCTACAAGGGTCCGGTCTTAATTGGACCGGACCCTTATTTTTATCATTTCAAAATTCAGGAGGATTTAATAATGTCATTAAATAAGAAATCCGTTGATGATATCAACGTAAAGGGACTTCGTGTTCTTTGCAGATGTGATTTTAACGTACCTTTGAAGAACGGTGAGATTACAGACGAGAATCGTCTGGTTGCAGCTCTTCCAACAATCAAGAAGCTGATTGCTGATGGCGGTAAGGTTATCCTTTGTTCACACCTTGGAAAGGTTAAGACAGAGGAAGACAAGCAGACAAAGACTCTTGCACCGGTTGCAAAGAGACTTTCTGAACTTCTTGGTCAGGAAGTAAAGTTTGTACCAAGCTTAGAGGTTGTTGATGATACAGTTCGCGCAGCTGTAGACGCTATGAAGGACGGCGAGGTTATCCTTCTTGAGAATACACGTTTCAGAGCAGA
This sequence comes from Wujia sp., assembly GCF_056872695.1. Classification (NCBI taxonomy): domain Bacteria; kingdom Bacillati; phylum Bacillota; class Clostridia; order Lachnospirales; family Lachnospiraceae; genus Wujia; species Wujia sp. The sequence goes on from NZ_DBMFCD010000011.1 coordinate 65,698, forward strand.
AGAGACAAAGAATGGAGAGGCTTTCTCTAAGGATCTTGCAAGCATCTGTGATGTATTCGTAAACGATGCATTCGGTACAGCACACAGAGCACACTGCTCAAACGTTGGTGTCGCTGCACTTGTTGATACAGCTGTTGTTGGATATCTGATGCAGAAGGAAATCGATTTCCTTGGAAACGCAGTTGAGAATCCGGTAAGACCTTTTGTTGCTATCCTTGGTGGTGCAAAGGTTGCTGATAAGCTGAATGTTATTTCAAATCTTCTTGAGAAGTGCGATACACTCATCATCGGTGGTGGTATGGCTTACACATTCTTAAAGGCTAAGGGATATGAGATCGGTAAGTCACTCGTTGACGAGACAAAGCTTGACTACTGTAAGGAAATGATGGAGAAGGCTGAGAAGCTTGGCAAGAAGCTTCTGCTTCCAGTAGACTCTGTTATGATCGATGATTTCCCGAACCCAATCGACGATCCTACAATCGCTACAACCATCTGTGATGCAGACAAGATGGATGCATCTAAGGAAGGTTGCGATATCGGACCTAAGACAATCGAACTTTACTCTGAGGCTGTTAAGACAGCTAAGACAGTTGTATGGAACGGACCTATGGGTGTATTCGAGAACCCGGTTCTTGCAACAGGTACAAAGGCAGTTGCAGCAGCACTTGCTGAGACAGATGCTACAACCATCATCGGTGGTGGTGATTCCGCAGCAGCAGTTAACCAGCTTGGCTATGGCGACAAGATGAGCCACATCTCAACAGGTGGTGGAGCTTCTCTTGAGTTCCTTGAAGGTAAGGAGCTGCCGGGTGTAGCAGCAGCAAATGATAAGTAATTTCCACAATCAATCTTGAACTGCATCGTTATCGGATTCTCGGCGTACGTCAGTACGCAGTCGAATCCGATGCCTTGCATTTCAAGTTTCTTGTGAAAATTAAAAATATACTATTTGTATTTTGGTGAATTATAGGAGATAAGAAAAATGGCAAGAAAAAGAATTATCGCAGGTAACTGGAAGATGAATATGACTCCATCAGAGGCTGTAAAGCTTGTTGAGGAGTTAAAGCCACTTGTAGTGAATGATGATGTAGACGTAGTTTACTGTGTACCAGCTATCGACATCGTTCCTGTTGTTGAGGCTGTTAAGGGAACAAACGTACAGGTTGGTGCTGAGAACTTCTACATTGAGGACAAGGGTGCTTACACAGGTGAGATCAGTGCACCAATGCTTGTAGATGCAGGCGTGAAGTATGTAATCATCGGTCATTCAGAGCGTCGTGAGTACTTCAAGGAAGATGATGCATTCCTGAACAAGAAGGTGAAGAAGGCAATCGCTTCCGGTCTTACACCAATCCTTTGCTGTGGTGAGACACTCGAGCAGAGAGAGATGGGCGTAACAATGGATTGGATCAGACTTCAGATTAAGTCTGACCTTGCAGGTGTTGCAGCAGATGATGTAAAGAACCTTGTAATCGCTTATGAGCCAATCTGGGCAATCGGTACAGGTAAAACAGCAACATCTGATCAGGCTGAGGAAGTATGTAAGGGTATCCGTGAACTCATCGCTGAGGTTTATGACACAGATACAGCAGAGGCAGTTCGTATTCAGTACGGCGGTTCTATGAACGCTGGCAATGCGAAGGAGCTTCTTGCAAAGCCAAACATCGATGGTGGTTTGATCGGTGGTGCTTCTCTGAAGGCTGAGTTCGGTCAGGTTGTAAATGCATAATAAGTATTGATATACTTTGGTATTGATGCATAAACAGACTGTCTGTTCACATATATGTGTGAGCAGGCAGTTTTTTTGTAAATGATTTGTAAATCCTATCATTTGGATGAGAAATCTGAGATTAGATGTGTTAAGATAAGAATATCTGGGAATCGAAATTCCTATTTTGTGGATAAGTAAGGGGAACAGATATGCAGAAGACAAGAATTTTAATCGTAGAAGATGAGACAGCAATCGCGAAAATGATTGCGATGAATCTTCGCGTGGCAAATTACGATGCGGTAATCTATGAAGATGGTGCAGAAGCGGCAAAGGGCTTAGAGCAGGATCATGCATACGATCTTGCGTTGTTAGATGTGATGGTTCCGGGCATGGATGGATTCACATTACTTCCAATTGTGCGGGAGTATGGAATTCCGGTTATCTTCCTGACAGCAAAGGATGATCTTGCGTCGAAGATCCAGGGCTTAAAAGGCGGTGCGGAAGATTATATTGTAAAGCCATTCGAAGTACTGGAGCTTCTGGTACGGATTGAGAAGGTGCTTGCCCGTACAAAGCCGGAAGAGCATACATTATCGGTGCTGAATCTGGAGATTGACTTCGAACAGCATACCGTCCGGCAGGATGGCAAAGAAGTATCACTAAAACCGATGGAATTCGAACTACTGGCTGTGCTTGCCAAAAACAAAAACCGCGCGATATCCAGAGAGAATCTGCTTCGCATGGTATGGGGTGTCGAATATGTGGGTGAGACACGTACCGTGGATGTGCATATCGGTCAGCTTCGGAAGAAACTGAATCTGGCAGATCATATTAAGACTGTATCAAAGCTCGGATACAGATTGGAGGAGTAAGTTGAAACTTCAAACATGGATTACATGGCTTTGCTGTACGGCAGTGTTTGTTGCGACACTTGTGGTTGATTTGTTTGTATGGAACGCGGAACATCGGAATATGCAAAAGGAAGCACAGACCAAAGCATTAAGTGAAACCTATAATCTGATCAATGCCTATGCAATGGAATTTAATATGAAAGATGGATCTTTACGATCAGAAGATCAGATTCTTGATTCTAGATTACAGTATTTTTTTAAAACATATCAGGATGAATATGCCATTTGTATGCGATTTGGAGAATCGAAGAATGGAGAGTATCGCGTCACACCGGAACATGCATATTTTGTGTATAATCATACGGTTTTTACAGCGGAGTATCTGTTGTCGCTGGAATTTCATCAATTCCAGAATTCGGGTTTTTTCTATACCGAAATCCAATATAATGGAGCAAAGTATTTGATTTATTATTATTCAACATCTGGATATATAAATCTCTACCATGTTACCAGTATTAAGTATGTTGGCCAAAGAATGCAGAATCTGGCTATTTATATGGCAATCATCACATTTTTTGTACTCCTTGTAATGGCGGGGATTATATCTGTGATTCTTAAGCACAGCCTTCGGTCTTTGAAGGAGTTGAATGAGACAGCATCTGATATTGCAAAGGGAAATTATGATAAACGTGTGAATGTCAGAGGAAAAAATGAGATTGCGGCACTTGGCACAACATTTAACCAGATGGCGGAAGCTGTCGAGACACGTACAAAGTCATTGGAGGAATCGGAACGGCAGAAGACGCTTTTCATGGGGAATCTGACACATGAGCTGAAAACTCCGCTTGCGGCAATCTCCGGGTATGCGCAGACCTTGCTTACCGTGCGGCTGGATGAGGCGGATGAAGCTGAGGCACTTGGCTATATCGACGAGGAATGCAAGCGGCTTGAACGTTTGTCGAAGAAGATGCTGCGCCTGTTGGAACTTGATACGGAGCAGAAGCTGGAATTGCATGAGATTCCGGTCAGACAGCTCTTTGAACGGACGGGGCGTTTGTGCCGGAAGCTACTAGAGACAAAAGGTGTCACGATTCAGTTTGAGGAACACGGTGAGTGTTTCCTGGTGGAGGAAGATCTGATGACCGAAGTGCTTGTGAATCTCGTGGATAACGCCAATAAGGCAAGCAAGCAGGGAGATACGATCCGGTTGATTGCGAATGATCATCAGATTCTGGTGCAGGATACAGGATGTGGAATTCCGGAAGAGGAGCAAAAGAAGATTTTGGAGCCTTTTTATATGATTGACAAATCGCGCAGCCGGAAGAACGGCGGTGCCGGGCTGGGACTGGCGCTTACGGCATTAATCCTGAAACGGCATGATGTGACATTGGCAATCGAGAGTGAGGAAGGAAAAGGCACGACAATGATTTTGAATTTTCCGGTAGGCTAGTTCGGGTGAGATGGCGACAATATTTTGATATGTCGTACTTGTTGATATGTATGAGCATAATTCTAATATATGATATTGGTAATTGGTTGAATAAATGGCATATTGGGAGGGTTCCTCCGGATATGCCATTTTTTATGAATTTACAATTTGTTTAAATAATGATGAATACTCGATGTGGTATGAAGTGTTAACATAACATCAACATACAGAGAAACATATTTATCATGCTTAAAAGCCAGATAAATATCATTAAAAACCAAAACTAAAATTATGCAGAAAGGAATAACAACCATGAGAAAATATAAACGTATTGCAAGTATCTTCGTTGCAGCCACACTTACCGCATCATTATTTGCGGGGTGCCAGAAGAGTCCGGAGAAAGAAATCGTATCGAATAAAGACATGGATAATATGATCGAGCAGGCACAGGATACGCAGTCGTCAACAACCGAGGTTGCGGAGGTTGCCAAGGATTATGATACCTATCAGACTGATATCAAGGATGACAGCCTGCATGTGACAGTCCATGCGGACGCACAGGTAGATATCCCGGATACGAGTCAGTTGTCAATCTTCCGTGTACAGCAGATGCAGTTTGATCAGGCGTTTCTCGATCAGGTACGGACTACTTTATTTGGAGAGCAGACATTGTATGACGGAACCTGCTTGAGTCAGTTGACAAAAGCGGATTATGAGTCCGAGATTCAGGCCGGAAAAGATTACATTGCGGAAATTCAAAACAATAACTTATATTCGGATGATGATAAAGAGGTTATGATACAGGAGCGGCAGTCTAACATTGATGAATGTCAGGCAAAGTATGAGACTGCACCAGAAGCAATCAACTATACCGGCAGTCCATCGGATAATCAGATTCACAGTATTTCAGAGCTTGTATCAAACAATCCATCCAATGAATATTATTCATGGCAGAGTGAATTTGATGGTGCAAATGCCAGTATCTTTTACGGAATCAACGATGCTTCCAATGGTTCATATCAGTCACTGTATCTGCAGAACAATGAGAACTATGGAAATCTGATCCGATATCGAAGCTCAAAACTTGGATATATTAATGTTGGTTCCTCTGTTATGAGTGGTGGAAATTACTCAGATGCAGTACCGGAAGAATATAAGTTTGCAATGGAGGAAGCACACTGGGTATGGCCGGCAGATGAGGATATGCCGATTGACAAAATCAGCGAAGAAAGCGGTATGGCAAAAGAGGATTTCATCGAGAATACGAAAGATGTGACAACGATTTCCGAAGCGGATGCCAGACAGAAGGCAGAAGATCTGTTGCAGTCTTTAGGGATGCATGATTTTACATATTATAGCGGTGGACTTGTCACGGAAGTGACAGAGTATAACAAAATTGAAGCCCTGCGTCAGAGCCTTGGTGGAGCTCCATATCGAACAGTCTATGCTTTCCGGTATCAGCGATGTATCGATGGTGTTTTCGTAAACAACGACGGTGGAAGCAAGATCGTTGATGAATGGCAGGGAGATACTTATAACAAAAAATTATGGTCGACCGAAGATGTAGTAGTCTTCGTAGATGACGATGGCATCGTTGGATTTGATTATCTTGTTCCACTGGAAGTTACCGATACGGTTGTAGAAAAATCAACATTGAAGAACTTTGATGAGGTCAAGGATATCTTTGAACAGATGGCAATTACAATGAATGCGGTGAATTCGGAAGAGGCAAGTGACGGAAATGTAACGATTGATATTGATTCTGTGAAGCTTCGCTATACAAGAATCAGCGAGAAAGACAGCTTTGATACCGGACTTTTGGTTCCGGTCTGGGATTTTATCGGAACAAAAACAGACCAATATGGATATGAGGTTCAAAACGCAGTTATTATGTCCATCAATGCGATTGATGGTTCGGTGATTGACCGGAATCTGGGGTATTAAATGAACAGTTTTGAGACAGACGTGAAACGAGCGATAATTTCAAAAGGATTTCTAGCAGGATTTGTGTTAGAGCTTCTTATCTTCTGGAAGGTAGGCGGTGACTCGGAGTTGTTCCGGGTGACCGTTCCTGTCATATCCACGTTTCCGTATGCAACCGCATGGCTTGCCGATTATCAGAGCGGGTATATCAAGGCGTATCTGCCAAGATGTGGAAGAACATCCTATATCTGTGGCAAGTTCCTTGCATGTGGGATTGCGGGCGGATTGGTTGAGATGCTTCCATGCCTGCTATATCTGCGCTTTGCCAAGAACGCTGCAGCATTAAATCCGTTGCTTATTTTCTTCTCGGCGATGGTGTGGGCACTGCTTTCCGCGACACTTGCGGCAATCTCGAATAGCCGGTATATCGCGTATGGCGGAAGCTTCGTCATCTATTATATTCTGGTAATCCTGCATGACCGGTATTTCGAGGATATCTACTGTCTGTATCCATACGAGTGGATCCAGTTTCAGCATACTTGGCTCTTCGATGAGCAGGGCATAGTGATCCTGCTTAGCAGTCTGTCGGTTCTGCTGTTTTTGATCTATTACAATACAGTAAGGAGGTGCATCGAACGTGTATAAACTAAGACAGATCCTGCTTACCGCGTTTGCAAATTTCAGAAGATGGAAGAAGAATCCACAGATCATACTTGCGTTTTGCCTCGCATTTATCGTAAGCTTCCTGCTTTCCGACAAGGTGCTTGTATTCGCGAAGGAACATGACACGATCCTGCAGATGGCAGAGCCGTTCATCTGGACATTCGGTGATGCACAGTCGGTGCTGATCATCTCGTTACTCTTGCTTTTATTATTCGCAGATATGCCGAACCTTGGAAATGATGTGCCGCTTTTTCTGGTGCGGATAGACCGGAAAGTGTGGGTGCTTGGACAGATCCTGTATCTGATCCTTGCAACGTTTTTGTTCCTTTGTTTTATCCTGCTTTCTACCTGTATCTTGGCAAGCAGTCAGGCATTTGTGGCAAATATGTGGAGCGATACAGCGGCAGTGCTTGGGTATTCGAACATCGGTTATGAGCTGAATGTGCCATCGTTCGTGAAGGTGATGGAGTTGAATTTCCCATATCAGGTGATGTTCCACATATTTGGACTGATGCTTGGGTATTCGATCGTGATGGCGGGAATCATATTATTTTTCAATATGGTGAAAGACAACGGCGGCATGATCGCAGGTATCATCTATTCGGGATTCGGGTTTCTGCTTACACCGGATACACTGTCGGATATTCTGCATATCCCGGCGGTGCAGTCACGGTATGCAAACATCATATTCGGCTGGATATCACCGCTCAACCATGCGACGTATTACATGCATAGCTTCGGCTATGATAATCTGCCGAAACTATGGGTATCGTATGTGTTTTTTGCAGGGGTGGCACTTTTGATTTTTATAATGTGTCTGCTCCGGATCCGCAGGTATACGTTCCAGTTTACAGGAACACAGTTACGATAATTACATTATGTAAATTAAATGAATGAATAACCAAGAATCAGAATGTGAGGAAATGAGGTCTCTAGATAGATGGAAGAAACCAGAAATGAAAACGGACAAGAAAATAGCATTGAAAAAGTGCACGAACGCAAACAGGGAATCGTCGTGGAACATGTCTACAAATCCTTCGGGAAAGAGCATGTGTTAGTCGATGTGAATCTGGAGATTCCACCGGGGAAGATCTACGGCGTGGTTGGAAATAACGGAAGCGGAAAAACTGTGCTGATGAAATGCATCTGCGGATTTATGCATCCGGACAAGGGGCAGATCCATGTCGGGGGCAGCCGTGTCGGGAAGGAATGTGATTTCCCGGACAAGCTCGGTGTGATCATCGAGACACCGGGATTTCTGCCGGCGTTAAGTGGATATAAGAACCTGAAGATTTTAGCGGATCTGAAAGGCAGGATTGGGAAAAATGAGATTATCGAGACATTACAGCGCGTCGGCTTAAATCCTAAGATGAAAAAGCCGGTTTCGAAATATTCGCTTGGTATGCGGCAGAGACTTGGTATCGCACAGGCGATCATGGAGAACCCGGACGTGCTGATCTTAGACGAGCCATTTAACGGGCTTGACAAAGCGGGTGTCGCGGAGATGCGACAGCTCTTATTATCCATAAAAGAAAGTGGAAAGGCAATTATGCTGGCAAGCCATAATGCACAGGATATCGAGATGCTGTGTGATTATGTACATGAAATGGAGGACTGGAAATGAAACGAAAGCATATAGCGAGGAAAATATTTGCGATGGCAATCGCGGCAACGATGTGTATGGGATTATCTCCGGCAGGAAATGTTCTTGCCGCACAATCATGCAATACAAATATAACTGTATATAACAGCGAAGCCTGGAATGTGTCATGTTACAGTATGCAGGATCATCCATGTAACTCTATGCATCCATCCGCAAATGGACAGGATCTTACGTCCACACAGGAACCGGCAAATACGCAGGCACCTGCAACGACACAGGCAGACGGCAAATCTGACAGCAAAACACAGACAGACGACAAATCAGATACTGATACGCAGACAGATGCAATGACTTTAAAAATTGATGATGCAAATCAGTATGATGGCATGGAGAAGCCATACAAAGATGGCTATGTACCGATCAATGCCAACGGCTCGGTTCGCATTGTATTTCCGATACTCAGTGAAGGAGAACTTCGGGGGAACACATTACGGGCGGCGCTTGATCTGGGCGATGCGCAGACAGCACCGTTCGTATTTAAAAACTACGAGAAGGATATCCGGTTGCAGACCGTCAAGGTAAATGCCAATACCCAAGAGGTTTCCGCTTACGTGGCAGATTTCACCGTAGAATTAAAGGGAAAGCGGACAAATGGCTCTTATCCGGTGATCTTGAAGGTCACAGCGAAGGATACAAAGGGCAATGCGGTGGAGCAGGAATTTACCACGTATGTGACGATCAGTGATGGCATCGATCCGGACGCAACGACAGAAGCTGTGGTAGAGCCGGTAGCTGAAGATCTTCCGACTTTTGCACCGAAGGTTATGGTAAAATCCTATAAATATTCAAAATCAGAGATTCAACCGGGGGATGAAGTAAAAGCAGATATCATCCTGCTCAACACAAGCAAAGAAAATACAGTGAAGAACATGACTATTGCAGTGACTGCTGATACGGAGAGCTTTACCCTGCTCAGCCAGTCCGACAGTGTCTATATCGAGAAACTTGCTCCACAGGAGGAGACAACGATCACATTTTCTTACCGGATCAACGCGAAGACCGCTGCAGGACAATACGATTTAGGACTCGCCATGGACTATGCGGATGGCGATGGAAATACATATTCCACTTCTGGCAAGGCGAAGATCACGGTGCAGCAGTCTTCCGAGATGCAGTTTGACGAACTCAGCTTTCCAAGTGAGGTAGTCGTGGCGGATGTTGTGGAAGCCAAAGTGCAGGCGATGAACTTAGGTAGAAGTAAGATCTATAATGTACGGGCCGAGATCGTGGCAGATGGATTAAAGCCACAGGGAACGATTTTCATCGGAGATATGGAGGCTGGAACCGCAGCAACCGGAAGTACGCAGGTATCCGTCAGCTCACTGTCCGGAAGTAAGCTGTATGGAAATACCGAAGGCACGGTCACCTATTATTATGAGGATGAAAGCGGAAAGGAATATACGGAGGAAGTGACGTTTACCACGACAATCAAATCCCCATTTTCGGACCAGAAGGAAGAGACAACACCGGACAATACGAACCAGTGGTGGGTAATCATGGCGGTTGTGATTGGCTGTATCGCAGTTGCCGCAGGTGTGATCATTGTACGGAAGATACACCTTAAGAAGCAAGATGAGGAAGATACGGAATAAATTTTCCGGAGAAATCAGTGTGGAGCAATTAGACAGATTATGAAGATACGAGAGTTTCTGCGCCTGCGCCGACAGCAGGATGCAGTGAAGATTATAATTTTATATGTAATCGCAATCGGAGTCTGCTGTGGATTCCTGATCCGGGATGGCTTGCGCTATGCGCAGATCACCCGGACGAAAGAGGAATTCAAACTGATTGGAAATGATCAGGTGCTTACAGACAGCAAGGTACAGCGGGTGCGCGAGATCGAGGGCGTCACAGATGTAAGCTATGATGTGAATGATTCCGTCACGGTGTCATATCAGGCGAACACGACATCCTTCGAGGCGGAGCTCTTAAGTGAGGCATATATACAGGAGGTCTATGGTATCGCACAGGAAGGTTCAACAACGACCTATTATGCGAACACTGCCGCGTATAAGCAAATCTGTCAGAGTCTGTCACAGAATATCGCGCCGATTCAGGCGGACGAACTTACTGTGGCGTATACTTCTTCGACAGAACAAAGTCAGAATACAAACCAGCCGACAGATAATAGCAGCGGTGCATCACAGGCAGGAGGCAGCCGTACCGCGCGGATCGTACAAGCGGATATCGGTGGGGACACACCATTTATCTGTGCGATTGGAGATCCGGTTACACTTAAAGCCTCCGGGAATCTGCGCATCCGGATTGCCAGGCAGGATCAAAGCAAGAAGGTATTGACACTTGCCGGGAATCTGTCCTTCTCGAACGATAACGCACTGGAGATCTATCAGACGCAGGCGAAGCTCGACCAGTTATTTATCCGGGTCAAATTCGAGTTACTGCTGATGCTGGTATGTCTGGTGGCGGTCGTGGCGATGAGAAAGTATGCGGTGCGGCCACTTGAAAAATAGTACCATTTTAGATTCGATAGTATGAACCCCTTTTTGTCAGATATTTTGGTAAAGAGGGGATTTTTTCTCGCTTTCTTCCCTTTCATAATGTATAATGATAGAAAAAAAGAGGGGAAATCAATCTACATGAATCAAAAACTAAAAGTCGTAATATTCATATTGCTCTTTATCATCGTCTTTCTGCTCGGTATGCTGCTTGGTATGCAGATACAGGGAAAATGGGATAAGTCAGAAACCAACAAGTCTGCATCCGGTTCGGCAGACGCTCAGACGGATGAGGTGACAGGCGGAAATTCAGGCAATCAGAATGATACCTCAACCAATGCTTCTGCTACGAACGATACTTCGGATGACTCTGTGAACGAGACAGCAGCCACCAATCACGTGTCTGTAGACCGGGATGTCGACTATGGCGCAATGGACGTGCCGGAACCAACGACGGATGACTGGCTGTTTACCGATGGCAACAAGATTGTGGATGCAGATGGCAATGAAGTATGGCTGACCGGCATCAACTGGTTTGGCTACAATACGGGGACGAACACATTTGACGGGTTATGGGCTTCCGACCTGAATCAGTCGATTCAGGAGATTGCAAACCACGGATTCAATGTGATTCGTGTGCCATTTTCTGCAGAGCTGATCTTACAGTGGGCAAGCGGCGAATATCCGGATGCGAATTTCAATCAGGCAACCAATGATTATCTCGTTGGGATGGACAGCCTGCAGATCTTCGAGTATGTGATTGGGCAATGCCGGGCGAATGGGCTGAAGCTGATTATTGATATCCATTGCGCAGAGACGAATGCGAGCGGGCATATGGTGAATCTCTGGTACACGGACCGGATATCCACGGATGATTATCTGTATGCACTTTCGTGGATGGCTGACCGCTACAAGAACGATGATACGATCATCGCCTACGACCTGAAGAATGAACCGCATGGAAAGCCGAACGAAGGCGACGGTGCGGCAATCTGGAACGATTCGAAGGCTGAGAACAACTGGAAATACACGGCGGAGCGTGCTGCAAATGCTGTGCTGTCGAAGAATCCGAATGTACTCGTGCTTGTGGAAGGAACGGAAATCTATCCGGTTGATATCAAGAAGAACGGCGATTATGCATCGACGAATGAGGATGATTATTATTTCAACTGGTGGGGCGGAAACCTGCGCGGTGTCGCAGATTACCCGGTTGACCTAGGCAAATATCAGAACAAACTTGTGTATTCGCCGCACGATTATGGTCCGACCGTATATGAACAGCCTTGGTTTCAGGGCAGTTATACCTACGACAGCCTGATGAAAGACTGCTGGCAGGATAACTGGTTTTATATCCATGAGGATAATATCGCGCCGCTTCTGATCGGTGAGTGGGGCGGATTTATGACGGAACCGAACATCACCTGGATGACCTATATGCGCGAACTCATACAGAAGAATAAACTGAATCATACCTTCTGGTGCTTCAATGCGAACTCCGGAGATACCGGTGGCATGGTCTTAGATGATTTCACGACATGGGATGAGGAGAAGTATGCATTTGTCAAGGACGTCCTATGGAATAACGGCGGGAAGTTCATCGGACTTGACCATGCAATCCCACTTGGAATCAACGGAATCAGCTTAGGAGAGTATTACAAATAACATATACACACACAAATATATGATAATTTCATGTCGATAAAATCTTGAAAAAAAGCACATAACTGTATATAATCAAACAGGAATTGCAAAGAAAATTATATAATATAAAGGAGATAAACAATGAGTAAGAAACCAGTTGTATTGATGGTACTTGATGGCTATGGCATTACAGACAAGACAGAGGGTAATGCAATTTACATGGCAAAGACACCGGTCATGGATAAGCTGATGGCAGAGTGTCCATATGTACGAGGAAATGCTTCCGGACTCGCAGTCGGACTGCCGGACGGACAGATGGGTAACTCCGAGGTTGGACATATGAATATCGGTGCCGGAAGAATTATCTATCAGGATCTGACATCCATTACAAAGGCAATCGAGGATGGCGATTTCTTCGAGAACGAAGCAATGCTTGAGGCGATTGAAAACTGCAAGAAGAACAACTCCGACCTTCATCTGTGGGGACTTCTGTCTGACGGTGGTGTTCACAGCCACAATACACATCTGTATGGTATCTTGGAGCTTTGCAAGAAGCAGGACTTTGACCATGTATATGTACATCCATTCTTAGATGGTAGAGATACACCTCCGGCATCCGGTAAGGATTATGTTGCTGCACTCGTTGATAAGATGCAGGAGATCGGTGTTGGTAAGGTCGCAAGTATTTCCGGCCGTTACTATGCTATGGACCGTGATAACAACTGGGATCGTGTAGAGAAGGCTTATGCAGCTATGGTATATGGTGAGGGCGTAAAGGCTGCAGATCCTGTACAGGCAGTTGCAGATTCTTATGCAAATGATAAGACAGATGAGTTTGTTCTTCCAACCGTAATTGAGGCAGATGGAAAGCCGGTTGCAACGGTAAAGGCAAATGATTCCGTGATCTTCTTTAACTTCCGTCCGGACCGTGCGCGTGAGATCACAAGAGCGTTCTGTGCAGATGAGTTTACAGGATTTGAGCGTAAGGGTGGAAAGCTTCCACTGACATATGTATGCTTCAAGGATTACGATGAGTCTATCCCGAACAAAATCATCGCTTTCAAGAAGCAGGAAATCAAGAATACACTTGGCGAGTATCTTGCTGCAAACGGTTTGAAGCAGCTTCGTACCGCTGAGACAGAGAAATATGCACACGTTACATTCTTCTTCAATGGTGGTGTGGAAGAACCGAACAAGGATGAGGACAGAGTACTCGTGAAGTCTCCAGCTGTTGCAACTTACGATCTGCAGCCAGAGATGAGCGCACCGGAAGTATCTGAGAAGCTCAATGCAGCGATCCGTTCCGGCAAGTATGATGTTATTATCATCAACTTTGCGAACCCGGACATGGTAGGACATACCGGTGTGATCCCTGCTGCTGTAAAAGCTGTTGAGACAGTTGACCAGTGTGTAGGAACTGCGGTAGAAGCAATCAAGGAAGTAGACGGCGTTCTCTTTATCTGTGCAGACCACGGAAATGCAGAGCAGATGATTGATTACAAGACAAAGGCACCGCATACAGCGCATACAACCAATCCGGTTCCATTTATCCTTGTAAATTACGACGACAGCGTAAAGCTTCGTGAGGGTGGATGCTTAGCTGATATCGCTCCGACATTACTTGAGATCATGGGACTTCCACAGCCGGCAGAGATGACAGGGAAGTCATTGATTGTAAGATAATTGATTTCTATGCTGTAGATAAGTCGTATAGGTTTTAAGATACTAAATGCCCATACTGCTACGGAGAGATCGACGTCAAAGCAACCAAATGTATGCATTGTACATCCGATGTCTCTGATAGTGCACAGTTGTAAAATATAAAAAAATAGAAAACCTTTTTCGATAGAGTTATCTACCGCAAAAAGGTTTTTCTTATTCTAATAGCAGGAGGAAAAAAGATTGAATTTTCTAGAGGAACGCATCCTGAAGGATGGCATAGTAAAAGAAGGAAATGTACTGAAGGTCGACAGCTTTCTGAATCATCAGATGGATGTCCGCCTGTTCGATCAGATTGGCGAGGAATTCAAGCGTCGGTTTGCAGAGGAAAAGATCAATAAGATTCTGACAATCGAGGCATCCGGCATCGGCATTGCCTGTATCGTCGCAAGACATTTTGATGTTCCGGTTATTTTTGCCAAGAAATCAAAAAGCATTAACATCGAAGGTGATGTGTATGTGGCAGAGGTAGAATCTTTCACACACAAGTGCAAGAATCAGGTTATTGTATCGAAGAAATTCTTAGACCCTGAGGATAGAGTCCTGATCATCGATGATTTCCTTGCGAACGGCTGTGCGCTTCAGGGACTTATTTCAATCGTAAAATCCGCCGGCGCAGAGGTAGCAGGTATCGGTATCGCAATCGAGAAGGGCTTCCAGCCGGGTGGACAGGTAATCCGAAATCTTGGATACCATCTGGAATCCCTTGCGATTGTGGACAATATGGATTATACAACCGGTGAGATCAAATTCCGCGATTAAAAAAATCGAAAAGTTCTGTAACGAAATAGTTACAGAACTTTTTTATTGTGTCTGCACAGATTTCTATATACAATTGAATGTATAAAAAACTCTGATTCGGAAATAATTAGCTTAGATGTAAAAATTTTGGGAGGCTGATTTGGATGGATCGGATCAAATATATACACGCAAGAGAAATACTGGATTCCCGCGGTAATCCAACGGTGGAAGTAGAAGTCGTCACAGAAAGTGGTGCGGCAGCGATCGCATCGGTGCCTTCCGGCGCTTCAACCGGAGAATATGAGGCACATGAACTGCGCGATGATGAGCGCAGATATATGGGAAAAGGCGTAGAGAAGGCAGTGACCAACGTCAATACGCGGATCAGCGACAGGCTCGTTGGCGTAGATGTGTTCAATCAGGCTTTGATTGACAAATGTCTGACCGAATCGGATGGTACGGAGAACAAATCCCGGTTTGGTGCTAACGCCATCTTAGGAGTGTCACTGGCAGTTGCCCGTGCGGCAGCAAATTCACTTCGTATGCCATTATACCGGTATATCGGTGGAATCAACGCGAAGAAAATGCCACTTCCGATGATGAATATATTAAATGGTGGTGCTTGTGTTATTATAATGACACAAGGCAGAACCCCTTATAATACAAGGGCTCTAGCGATTTAGTCCTAAATAAATTTCGTAACCAATCAACGAATTTATGAAGGAAAGGCCTCTCTTTTATAAATAACACAGTACAGAAGTAATAGAATTTCAGAACTCTGCTGAGATGTATTTACTATACCACGAAAGCGGTGATAATTGAATAAAAATATATTTTGGACTGAATTAGCTCGCATGAGATTTATATCTCAGCTGTCTGATTCAGTCTTTTTATTTAACAAGAAAGAAGGGAAAGATTATGGCAAAAGTAATTTCTATTGTAAACCAAAAAGGGGGAACGGGAAAATCAGCATGTACAGCTAATTTAGCAGTAGGATTAGCACAAAAAAATATGAAAGTGTTAATCGTTGATGCTGATCCACAGTCTGATGTATCCGCAGGATTTGGATATCGTGATTGTGATGAAAGTAATGAAACACTTACAGCTCTTATGGATACAGTAATGAAAGATGAAGATATTCCTTCAAACTGTTATATCAGGCATCAGGCAGAAGGAATAGACATTATCTGTTCTAACATTGGACTGGCAGGTACGGAAGTACAGTTGGTAAATGCAATGAGCAGGGAATATGTATTGAAACAGATTTTATATGGTATCAAGGATCAATATGATGCAATTATCATTGATTGTATGCCATCATTGGGAATGATCACAATCAATGCACTGGCTGCATCAGATGAAGTACTAATTCCGGTTGAAGCGTCTTACCTGCCAATCAAAGGATTGCAGCAGTTATTAAAAACAATCGGTAAGGTTCGTAAGCAAATCAATCCGAAGCTGCAAGTCGGTGGAATTCTATTTACGATGGTCGATGCTCATACGAATGATGCCAGGAATAATATGGAACTTCTCAGAAATGTATATGGAAGTCAAATTCATATCTTCGATAATTATATTCCATTTTCTGTAAGAATGAAGGAAGCAGTCAGAGAAGGACAGAGTATTTTCTCTTATGATCCGAAAGGTAAAGCTACAGAAGCTTATAGGAGAGTGACGGAGGAGGTGCTGAAAGATGCCATCTAAAAAAAGAGCAACTCCCGTTTCCTTACAGCCGCTTGATGCATTGTTTGGAACAAACGAAGAGACAACCAATGGAATTAGTGAGATAGCAATAGGAAGTCTTCATCCATTTACGAATCACCCGTTTCAAGTAAGAGATGATAAGAAAATGGAAGAATTAGCAGAAAGTATTACACAATATGGCGTGTTGGTTCCTGGTATTGTGCGTTTGAGAGAATCCGGTGGTTATGAGCTGGTAGCTGGTCATCGGCGAAAACGAGCATGTGAACTTGCTGGACTAGAGAAAATGCCGGTTATCATCAAAGATCTTACGGATGATGAAGCGACGGTAATTATGGTAGATTCCAACATTCAACGAGAAGAGCTGCTGATCAGCGAAAAAGCATTTGCTTATAAAATGAAATATGAGGCGTTAAAGCGTCAGGGGAAACGCTCTGATTTAACTTCTTGCCAAGTTGGCAAGAAGTTGGCGGCAGAAGAAGTCAGTCAGAATACAGGAGATAGTTCCAGACAGATTCTTCGATATATTCATTTGACAGAGTTAATAGCAGAGCTATTAGATTTGGCAGACGAGAAGAAGCTTCCCTTTAACACAGCTGTTGAACTTTCTTATTTGAGAACTGAAGAGCAGCAGATATTATTTCAGTATATGAGTAATCACAGTATGGTACCGTCCATGAAGCAGGCAAAGGAATTGAAACAGATTTCAAAAGAGCGGATGTTGACGTATTCAGAGATTGATCAGATTTGCATGAATGAAAGTACTGAAAAAGTTCAGGTGCAGATTCCGGCGAAGAAATTGAAACAATATTTTCCAGAGACATATACAAAGACTCAGATGGAAGAAATTATATTTATGCTTCTAGCATCGTGGGCAGAAAGAGAGGGTAAAGAATGAGCAATGAAGATATGGCAAGTAGAATACAAGTTTATCTGAAAAAGATAGAAAAGATACGTGTTAAACGGATAAAAAGAGAGAAGTTTAAACATTTGTTGAAAACATTAGGATTATCAGCAGGAAGGAAGTGAAAGTATGGCTTTAAAAATTGTACGAAGATATGATGCGAACGGAAGGGAGCTTACGGAGAAAGATCTGGAAACCTTTCGATTGGATTCTCCTGTGGTTAGAGAAATATTGGCAAACCTTAATCGGGAGGTGGCGGAAGGAATCAGACAGAGGGAGAAAAAAGGTGACGATTGAAGACGTAATTAAAAAATCAATTCTACCACTGGCATTTATGGTATTCTGGTTTTGGATGACAAAAACAATTATGAAAGTCAGCGGACAGACGGATTGGTTCTGGTGGATATTTATTGCTGGATTACCATTTGGAATACATAAAATGCGGCTGATTCTAATCCCTAGAGGAATGGATACCACAGCAACACTTGGAATGGCTGCATTAAGTGTCATCATTGGAGCTTTGATTGGATGTATCATGATTCCAGTGTATGTAATCCGTGCGGTATACGTTATTTTACGATATATCATCGGAAAACAATTGAATATTTGATAAGAGGCAGGCTTGCGAAAATAAAATCGTAAGCTTGCCTCTTTTTTTGTACCAAAAATCAGGCAATTCAGGGGAAAGCCCTTTTGCAAATATATATACTTGGAGGATTTTTAAGATGAGAGAGCGAATTGAAAGTAAGCATGTAACAAAAGAAATCAAAAGTCAGATGCCAGTGATTCCGGTGGAAATTGTTAAAGAAAGAAGCTGTACGTTCTGCCCGTATTATCTGGGCAATTATGAGAAACAGCCACGCTGTATGATGAAAACCTGTGCCTGGGATGATGAAAATGAACGTTTCCATCCAGTTCTTCGTGGACTGATTCCATTTTACAAAGAGAAGATGGAAAAAGCAGAAGAGAAGTTCCTGGCAATGAAAAAGATTTACACAACGCTGTTAGGAATGTTTGCCGATGAAATGAAGCAGGAAGAGTTGGAAAAAGATGAATGTTACGGATGTGCCTATGGAAAATGTGGACCATGTATCGGTATCTGTTACAAATCAATGAAAGCATAGGAGGGTTAAGCCAATGAATACAACAGTTATTTCCGGGCGATTGGTAAGAAATCCCGGATACAATGAAGTGGAGAATGAAAAAGGACTTCATAAGATTGCCAAGTTTGTTTTGGCAGTCAGAAGAAATTATTCTGATGAAGTCAGTTTCATTCCGGTAAAGGCTTTTGCAAAGAAAGCAGAATTTGCCAGAGATTATCTGATGCAGGGAACGAAGGTCATGGTGGAAGGCGAGATTGTCACAGGTAATTATGAAGATAAGGATACCGGGAAAAAGATCTATACCACCGAAGTGTATGCAAACCGGATTGAATTCGCAGGTGCAAAAATGGTTGACAGACCACCATTTCCAGAAGATGCGGAAGGGTTCTTAGAGATCCCAGAGGGCATGGAAGAAGAAATGCCGTTTAGATAGAGGAGGATAAAAGATGGTTTCAGTAAATCAGGCGTATATGGTAGGGCATATGAAAAATGCCGATGGAAGTATCAATAACAAAAATGTAGTGCTGTCAGCAGCATGTGAAGCAGCGGAACTGTTCCAGTGCATGATGTCAGTAAATCAGAAACTGGAAGACTGGCAGAGATTTAACCACACCTTGGAGCTGCATCTTAGAAGTGTGGAATGTGAGAAAATCCATGATATCTGTCAGGCAGTATATGGAATGAAACATCCGTCCGATGAACTGGAAGGATTGTATCTGGCAAGAGAGGATGAACAGATATGCCTTCTGTACTATCAGGTATTTGTAGGGATGTTGGAAATCAATATTAATTCAGCCGAAGTGCTGTACAAACAGAAGGAGGAAACAATCAATGAATAAGATGGAGTATATGCCGGTAGATTGTCTGCAGGTGCCGAAGGTGCTGTTCCAGATGGAAAAATACAAAAATCTGTCAAATACAGCAAAGATTTTATACAGCTTATTTCTGGATCGTTTGAAATTTGCGGTGCAGAATGGTTGGGTAGATGGTAAGGGGGATTTGTATGTAATCTATCCAAAAAGTGAAATGAAGAAAGACCTGAATACAACCAGATATGGGGTAGATCAGGCAGTACAGGAACTGGTGGAGATTGGAAATCTGGTGCGCATCATTCCGAACAATGGAAAGGCGAACCACTTTTATATCAATGATATTTATGAAAATGAGATGGAGGAAGAATCAATGATGACATTAGACAGAATTATGGCAAATATGCCGATGGAAGAAAGAGAAATTATCATGGACAAGATGGTGGCAGCATCCAGAGATATTCTGGAAACAATTGCGGATATGGGATATCTGGATGAATATGAGACACCACTGACTCCTATGGAAGAGCGGGGCTATTACGATGAAGAAGGTAATCTTGATATTGATGCCATAGAAGCCGATGGCTATGAGTTTGGTATGGATCTGGCATTTGGCGTGTTATCTGTATTTGATGGAAAGCCTGAACGTGTGCTAGAAATTCAGAAATATGTAAATGAACAGTATGAGTGCTGCTCTAATAAGAAATTTATGAAAGTTCTGGAAACGATCGCACGAATGAATGGAAACGAGGAGGTTTATATCGAGGATATGTATGCCTGCAATAAAGAAGCAAGGAATTATTATCTGAGTGAGTTAATGATGTGCTTCAATTTTGTGTTTAATGAGATGTGTCATGGAACAGGCAGTGCAGCAGGGTGTGATTTTAATAATAAGGAAGAATAGGAAATAAGCTATGGCAGATTTTGAATATTTCAGAGCAGAAGAATCTGACCAGTTTTCTTTCTTTCGGATACCAAAAGCTCTGTTCACAGAAAAAGAGTTTGCAAGCCTGTCCACAGACGCAAAGCTTCTTTACGGAATTCTGCTTGATCGAATCAGTCTATCCAAGAAAAATGGCTGGATTGACAGTGATGGTTATGTCTATATCATTTACACGATTGCAGAATTGCAGGAGCTGTTGCGAATGTCGCATACAACAGTAACAAAGCTTCTTTATGAGCTTGACAGTGTGCATGGAATTGGATTGATCGAACGGTATCGGCAGGGGAATAATCGTCCTTCTGTCATATATGTGAAAAATTTTGTGAAACGGATCAGAGGAAAGCCAGTAAGATACTTTGCTTCTGGAACGCCAGAAACTGGAAATCCAGACTGCAAAGAATTGGAAATCCGGATTGCAAGAAACTGGAAGTCCGGAACGCAAAAAAATAGAAGTCCGGACTGCAAGAATCTGGATGGAAGTAATACTAAGATAAATAAGACTGAAAAGAATCATACTGATAAGAGTAAGGGCAATACTCCCGCTCTGGAAGAAAAATTCAGTCAGTATGGTAGATTTAAAAATGTTGTCTTGTCAGAAGCTGAACTGCAGGAGTTGATGACGTTATTTCCATGGGACTACCAGAAACGGATTGATCATCTTTCTGTTTATATGAAATCCAGTGGAAAAGAGTATCAGAATCATTTTGCAACAATCTGTCTTTGGGCAGAACGAGATGGAGCCAGGGCAGGAATGGATAAATATGAATTTCAGGAAGGAGAAAGCCTGTGATGGAAAACAAAGTAACAGCAGATTATCTGGATGAAGAGGGATGTCTTCATTGTGGTATCTGTGGAAAAAGAAAACAGATGAAAGTTAGTCTGATGGGATTTGAGCATGTAGTGTCCTGTTTGTGTGAATGCGAGGTAAAAGCCAGGCAGGAACTTGACGAGAAGATGCAGCGGGAAGAAGCACAGCGGCAGCTTTATCAGAGAAAATCCGTCGGACTTCAGGAAAGAAGATTCTGGGAATGGAAATTTGAAAAAGACAATGGAAGCAACCAGAAGATACTAATCGCCAGGCAGTATGTAGAAAACTGGACAGATATGAAGAGAAAAAATGTAGGACTGCTTCTGATGGGACCAGTTGGAACCGGGAAAAGTTTCTTTGCAGGCTGTATTGCAAATGCACTTTTGGAACAGGGAGAACGTGTCATGATGACGAATTTTTCCAGGATTTTAAACGAAATGACCTGCTATCAGGCAGATAAGAACCAGATTATACAAAATCTTGTGGATTATCCGTTGCTGATTATTGATGATTTAGGAATAGAACGAAATTCCGAGTTTGCTTTGGAGCAGGTCTATAATGTGATAGATAGCCGTTATTGTAAAATGCTTCCGCTGATCGTAACAACGAATCTGGGACTGAATGAAATGAAATCCACAGATTTGGATACTGCCCATCAGCGTATTTACAGTAGAATACTTGAAATGTGTGTTCCCATCTATTGTGGTGGAGAAGATAAGAGAAAAGAAGAAGGGACAGAAAAACTCGTACAGGTGCAGAACCTGATTACCGGTTAATCTGTCTTTTTTCATTAAAGGGGGTGATTGCCATGATTACAGATCTGGACAGCAGTTGAATCGCTGAAAGGAGGGAAAAGTCATGCAGGAAGAGGTAACTCAGAAAACGGTCACGTTCTGTATTCGGGCAACTAAGATTACAGCAGACCTGTTGAAAAAGGTTCTTGTTGCGTATCTGCGTCATCAGAAGCAGAAATCAGTAGAGAAGAAAGCACAGAAAAATCAGCCGAAACAGGGAAAGGTCACGGTAAAAGAGCTGGCAAAACAGAATGCCGGGATGGTCAATATCGAGATCACGGACAAAAATATCAAGTCCTTTGAACGGTATGCCAGAAAATACGGGATCAATTATGCTTTGAAAAAAGACAAGAGCAAAGAGCCTCCGGTTTATCTGGTATTTTTCAAGGGACGTGATCAGGATGCCCTCAATGCTGCTTTCCGTGAGTTTTCCCAGAAACAGATTCAAAAAGCGAATAAGCCTTCCATTCATAAGCGTCTTGCAGCTTACCGGGCAATGATGCCAAAGAAGACGAAGGACAAAGTAAAGAACCGGCATCAGGAGCAGAGTCGATGAAAAAGAAAAGCGGCAAAACTCTGATGCAGAAGTGGAAGAATAAAATCGGGGGTAAGCTGTCCGCCCTGGATAAAAAGAAACTGGTTCTTACAAATATCCCTTATGCTCTGGCTGCTTTCTATGCAGACCGGGCATTTTTTCTTTACCGGAACAGTCCGGGAGAAGATATGGGGAACAAACTTTTATATGCAATGGAACACGCAGACCGGATTTTTGCTGGTTTTGTGTTAAGCAATAACTGGAAAGATCTGCTAGCAGGTATTGTTGTTGCAGTCGTTCTGAAAGTGTTGGTCTGGCAGAAACAGGCAGACGCAAAGAAATTACGGAAAGGCATCGAGTATGGTTCAGCCAGATGGGGAACCGCAGAGGATATCAAGCCTTATATGTCGGAAGATCCATGGATGAACATTCCATTGACAGCAACAGAAGCACTGACCATGGAGAGCAGACCGAAGCAACCGAAGTATGCAAGAAATAAAAATATAGTGGTCATCGGCGGCAGTGGTTCCGGTAAGACACGTTTTTTCGTAAAACCATCGGTCATGCAGATGAACTGTTCCATGGTCATTACAGATCCGAAGGGCACTCTGATCGAGGAGTGCGGAAAGATGTTGACAAAAGGACCACCGAAGAGGGATAAAGATGAAAATGTCATCAAAGATAAATCCGGAAAAGTGGTGCATGAGCCTTATGTGATTAAGGTTCTGAATACCATTAACTTTTCCAAATCCCTTCATTACAATCCGTTTGCTTATATACGGTCTGAAAAAGATATCTTAAAGCTGGTGACGACAATTATTGCCAATACCAAAGGGGAAGGTGAAAAATCTTCCGAAGATTTTTGGGTGAAAGCAGAGAAATTGCTCTACACAGCACTGATTGCTTTTATCTGGTATGAAGGGGATGAAGAGGAAAAAAATCTGAATACCCTTCTGGATCTTTTGAATGAAAGCGAAACCCGTGAAGAGGATGAAACTTACCAGAATCCAGTGGATATGATGTTCCAGGAACTGGAAGAAATAGATCCGCAGCACTTTGCGGTCAGACAGTATAAAAAATACAAAATGGCCGCCGGCAAAACCGCAAAATCGATTTTGATTTCCTGTGGAGCCAGACTTGCCCCATTTGACATCGCAGAGCTTCGTGAGATCATGTCTTATGATGAAATGGAACTGGATAAGATCGGTGACAGGAAAACAGCCTTGTTTCTGATTATGTCCGATACAGATACAACCTTCAACTTTGTGATTGCGATGCTGCAGTCACAGCTTTTCAATCTGCTTTGTGATAAGGCAGACGATGTATATGGTGGAAGACTTCCGGTGCATGTGCGTGTCATCGCTGATGAGTTCGCCAACATCGGGCAAATTCCTCAGTTTGACAAGCTGATTGCAACTATCCGAAGCAGGGAAATCTCTGCTTCTATTATTTTGCAGTCACAGAGTCAGCTAAAGGCAATGTACAAGGATAGTGCAGATACCATTCTGGGTAACTGTGATACTACACTATTTCTTGGTGGAAAAGAGAAAACTACCTTAAAGGAAATGAGTGAACTTTTGGGTAAGGAAACCATTGATCTGTATAACACTTCGGAAACGAGGAGCAATCAGAAGTCTTTTGGATTGAATTACCAGAAAACAGGCAAACAGCTGATGACAGAAGATGAGATTGCAGTCATGGATGGAGGAAAATGTATCCTGCAGATTCGTGGTGCCAGACCATTTTTCTCAGACAAATATGATATCACGAAACACAAAAATTATCGGTTTCTTGCAGATGAAAATGAGAAAAACCGATACAAAGTAGAAAAAGAGTTAAATCCGCAGTACACACCGAAACCCGAAGAAGAGGTGGAGGTAATTCAGGTGGAGCTGTCGGAGTAACCTTGGGAATGAACGAAAAATAATGAGGAAAGGAATAACTGACATTAGGTGCGCCGGCTTTTTAGTCGGTGTTTTTTCATTCCCGTAAACACCTGAAAGAAGTCAGTTTTGGTGAATGTATATGGCATTTTTTAGCAGTGCAATTACAACTTTAAAAACTCTTGTAGTCGCAATCGGCGCAGGTCTTGGCGTGTGGGGTGTCGTAAACCTTCTGGAAGGATATGGAAATGACAATCCCGGCGCTAAGAGCCAGGGCATCAAACAG
>NZ_DBMFCD010000012.1:0-86726 GCF_056872695.1 Wujia sp.
TTTCTTGGAGCGATGTCAAGGGTGGCGTATGGCGTATACAGCCGTACAATGTAACTGACTATTTTTTTATATTTCGTGTCCAAAATTTGTTGACAAGTGCAATGGGGAGTTTGATAAATACCCTATTCTCAAAATTCTCCTGTGCTATAATAGTAAAATATTGATTGACTATGAGGAAATACAGATGGAGCAAATATTAATCCTAGAGGACGATACAGCCTTAAATCAGGGCTTGTGCAAGGCATTAAAGACAGATAGCCGAAAGCTTGTCTCCTGTGAGACTATAAAAACTGCAAGAGACCAGCTCCTGTGCGGCTGTCCGTCTCTCATATTACTTGACATAAATCTGCCGGATGGAAGCGGGCTTGATTTTTTACAGGAACTAAAGAGAAACTATCCCAATATACCGGTTATTCTCCTGACCGCAAACGATACCGACATGGATATAGTAAAGGGGCTGGAGCTTGGTGCAGATGACTACATCACAAAGCCTTTTTCCCTGTCAGTATTAAGGGCAAGGGTAAATACTCAACTTAGAAAGGCGGAAAGCTTACAGGCACATACCTCTGCCAGTGTATACAAAAAGGGTTGCTATGAATTTGATTTTGAGAGAATGATATTTTTAGTAGATGGACAGGAAATCGAGCTTAGTAAGACCGAGCAGCGTCTTTTAAGGCTTTTGGTTCAAAATGAGGGCATAAACCTCCGCAGAGATTTCCTTCTGGACAGAGTCTGGAATGACAGCGCGGAATTTGTGTATCCCAATGCCCTCTCTGTATCTATCAAGAGGCTCAGGGACAAGCTTGGCACCCCGGACAGCATTAAAACAGTATATGGAATAGGGTATAGATTTGAATGAATAACTATAATACAGCCATCTGTATCGTGGGCGTATGCCTTGTAATTACAGCACTTGTAATTTTAATCAACCATCTGCGCACGAAGAAAACCATAGATACAATAGAAAATATGTTAAATCAGGCAGTTAAAGGGGATTTCTCTGAAAAAAGCTTTGACGAGACACGCTTGTCCTCGCTTGAGACCAAGTTTGCCCATTATTTGAGTGCTTCTGTGGTCTCTGCCAGAAATGTGGAGTTGGAAAAAAACAAGATTAAGTCGTTGATTGCGGATATTTCCCACCAGACCAAGACTCCCATAGCCAATCTGCTCTTGTACAGTGAATTGCTGCTTGAAGATGATACCGGCAATTTAT
The DNA here is from genome assembly GCF_056872695.1 of Wujia sp. Taxonomy (NCBI): domain Bacteria; kingdom Bacillati; phylum Bacillota; class Clostridia; order Lachnospirales; family Lachnospiraceae; genus Wujia; species Wujia sp. The sequence continues at coordinate 1,214 of NZ_DBMFCD010000012.1, forward strand.
CAGCCCAGATGCGTGAAAATATTGTCCAGCTTCATGCCCAGTCTGAGAAATTGCAGTTTTTAATCGACTCTCTGGTGAAGTTGTCAAGGCTTGAAAACGGCATATTGCAGCTTTCCCCACAGGAAGAAGCGCTTAAGCCCATGCTGACATTGGCAGTAAAAGAGACAGTGGCCAAAGCCAAGGCTAAGGGGCTTGAGCTTATGATCCATGACACTGATGAGAAAGCTTATTTTGACAGCAAATGGACTCTGGAAGCCATCTGCAACATTCTCGATAATGCTGTAAAATATACAAAAGAAGGCAGTATAAGCCTATCTGTCACTGCATATGAGATGTTTGTAAGAATTGATATAAAGGACAGCGGAATCGGCATAAAGGAGGCAGAACTTCCTAAGATTTTTTCCAGATTTTTCCGCTCAGAAGATACAAAAAATATGGAAGGCGTGGGCATCGGCCTGTATCTAAGCCGGCAGATTCTAAGCGGAGAGGGCGGCTACATAAAGGTGTCCTCAGTATACGGACAGGGCAGTACTTTTTCTGTTTTTTTGCCAAAGTTGGCTTAAATCTTTCAAAACTGTAATAATTTAATTGTTTCCGGAAAGAGCCTGGAAAGAATATTGTGTAATAATCTGTATGTAGCCAAAAATGCTGCATACAGTTTTTTAGTTTTTATGGAGGATATATGGACATTTTACAAGCATGTGATTTGAAGAAAACCTATGGAACAGGTGAGGCATGTGTACATGCCTTGGATGGCGTGAGCCTCATTGTAGAAAAAGGAGAGTTTGTGGCTATTGTGGGAACAAGCGGCAGTGGCAAATCTACCCTCTTACATATGCTGGGAGGTCTGGACAGACCAAGCTCCGGCAAGGTATTTGTGGATGGCAAAGACATTTTTTCCCTAAAGAATGAGGAGCTTACCATTTTCAGGCGCAGAAAAATAGGCTTTGTATTTCAGGCATACAATCTGGTGCCGGTACTAAATGTGTACGAAAATATTGTGCTTCCAATCGAGCTGGATGGCGGTAAAGTTGATAAGAACTTTGTTAAAGAAATAACAGAGACCCTGGGGCTCGACCAGAGGCTTGACGCCCTCCCAAACCAGCTCTCAGGCGGACAACAGCAGAGAGTTGCCATAGCCAGAGCATTGGCGGCAGAGCCTGCCATAATTCTTGCGGATGAGCCCACAGGAAACTTAGACGGACGTACAAGTCAGGACGTATTAAGTCTCCTAAAGGTGACTAGCCAGAAGTTCTCACAGACGATTGTGATGATTACCCACAACGAGGAAATCGCCCAGCTTGCGGATCGCATAATAAGAATTGAGGACGGACATATTCAGGAGAGAGCAGTATGAGAGTAAAGAACAGAAAATGTATCCGCAGACTTAGCTTTAAGTCTCTGTGGGCATCCAGGAAAAGAAATATTATTGCAATTTGTGCTATAGCACTCACAACTTTGATGTTTACATCATTATTTACCATTATGCTGTCTGTAAACTCAAGCTATGAGACCTACAATTTCAGACAGGCAGGCGGCTATAGCGATGGCAGCTTTAAGGATTTATCCAGAGAACAGGCAGATAAAATAGCTGCCCACAAGGGAATCAAGGCATCCGGTGAGCGTATCGTGTGTGGCTTCAGCTCCTCTGATGTTTTTGGCAAGGTAGTGGCAGAGGTAAGTTACATGGATAAAAACTGTACCGAGTGGAGTTACGCCACCCCAACCACGGGAAAAGAGCCTCAAAAAGAAAATGAAATATCCATGGACACTACAGCCTTAAGGCTCCTTGGAGTAGAGCCTGAGCTGGGAGCAAATGTGACTATTACTTATCAGGCGGGTAATGGCAGCATGACCCAGACCGACAGCTTTATCCTCGTGGGTTACTGGGAGTATGATGATTTGATGCCTGTACACTATATCAACGTCTCAAAAGCCTATGTAGATAAAACTAACGAAAAGTGCATAGCCGCTGGCAATGAAGCCCTTGACATAGATTTAAATGTTATGCTTCCTTACAAGCTTAATATCAGGGAGCAGATGGAGAAAATAGATGCAGACTTAGGCTATGATTGGAATACAAGAGATCAGGAGAACAGTGCCAGAATAGGTGTGAACTGGGGGCTTACAGCTTCATCTATAAGCTCTGGGATAGATTTTTCGCTGGTAGCTGCAATCATTGCCTTTTGCCTGCTTATTATATTTACAGGCTATCTGATTATATACAATATATTCCAGATGTCAGTGACCGAGGACATCAGGTTTTATGGCCTGCTAAAGACCATCGGCACCACACCAAGACAATTAAGGCGCATAATCACACAGGAAGCTCTTCTTTTGTGTATTATCGGTATTCCTATAGGATTACTTCTGGGGTATGGCGTTGGTGCAGTTTTAGCTCCTATTGCATTAGAGATCACAAGCATTATAGGCACAAAGGCTACGATCAGCAGCTCTCCACTTATTTTTATAGGTTCTGCCTTGTTTGCCATTATCACTGTCTTTTTGTCTTGCAGGAAGCCCGGTAAAATGGCTGCGAAGGTATCTCCTGTTGAGGCTGTAAAATACACAGAAGGCATGACCGGCAAAAAGAAAAAACGCCACAGCCGTGGGGCTAAGGTATATCAGATGGCTTTTGCCAATCTGGGCAGAAATAAGAAGAAAACAGCCCTTGTGGTAGTCTCACTGACACTTTCCGTAACTCTTTTCAATGTGCTTTTTTCACTTGTCAACGGCTTTGACATGGATAAATATGTGGACAGGTCAACCTGTGCAGACTTTATCGTGAGTAGTACAGATTATTTCCGGTATAATACGGCGGAAGAGTATATAGGACAGGATACCATTGATGATATAAAGAAAAACACAGATGAGACTGTCTCTGGAAGCGGCTATGACCTGGCAGACATATCCCCTATGATGTGGATGGAGACAGACCAGTATAGTAAACTGGCAGAAAACTATCTAAGCGGCAAAGAGCCGCAGGAGGAAATCTCCCACTACGAGCAGAAAGGTGACAGCATACTTGTCGACGCCAGTATAGAGGGCTTTGACGATGGACTTTTTGATAAGCTTACTGTAGTAAAAGGCTCCCTGGAGCCACTATCAGACCCGGATAGCCACGCAATCGCTGTAGCTGTATCCACAGACGATTACGGCAATATAGTAAATCTGGACAACTACCCTGAGTTGGGAGACACTTATACCGTAAGCTACCAGATTGGATATGACATAGACAGCCGAACCGGCGAGCGGGCAGACCAACAGACCACGCCTGAGGAGTATTTGGAATACCATGAGGAAGAGGCAAAGGAGGTGGAGTACAGTGTATGTGCTCTTGTGACGGTTCCTTATTCCATCAGCTTCCGTTATACAAGTCTGGGTTATAGTATGGTTTTGCCGGTAGAGAAGCTTAAGGAGGACAGCGGTACAGATGTCATTCCAAAATTTTATATGTTTGACACACCGGATTCTCAGGCAGAAGCAAGTGCTGAGCAATATCTGCAAAAGCTCACAGCCGGAGATACATCTACTCTCATGTATGAGAGCAAGGCATCTATCAGACGTGAATTTACCCAGTTTAAAAATATGTTTTTAATCTGTGGTGGTGCCCTCTGTGCTATAATCGGACTTGTGGGCATACTTAACTTTTTCAATGCAATTATGACAGGAATTTTGTCCAGAAAAAGAGAATTTGCCGTATTACAGTCTGTGGGCATGACCAAGAGACAGCTAAAGCATATGCTTATCTATGAGGGCTTATTCTATGCGGTGGGTTCCATCATAGCATCTCTTATACTTTCTGTGGTGCTCAGCCCTATGCTGGGCAATATGATGAGCGATATGTTCTGGTTTGTAACATACTATTTTACAATCATGCCTGTAATCCTGATTATACCGGTATTTCTCCTGCTGGGCTGGCTGATTCCTGCTGTACTTTACCGTGCTGACAAGAGACAGAGCATTGTTGAAAATCTAAGGGAATTATAGTTTTTATTCCAAAAATCAATACATGTGGAGACGGTCTGCCTTCTGTCGAGAAAAGCCCAATAAATCAAAGGTTTCTGCGGTTTTGGAATGGTAATTGCTTCATTTATGATTTTCGATCAATTAAAAGCAGCAGGTAGTGGTGTGGCTACACTTCGTTTAACGGAAAGTGCTATTGACAGAGCAAATGGTCTGGATGATGTGCCAGTTATGGATGAAGGTGCACAAACTATTGTTCCTGCTGATCATGAAATTAAGTTTGATAAGGTTGATTTCTCCTATGGTGAGCACTCTGTTTTGAAATCAGTGTCTGTGACAATTTCAGAGAAGAAAATGACCGCTATTGTTGGACTATCGGGCTCTGGAAAAACAACTTTGTGTGATCTAATTGCACGTTTTGGGATGTGGAGGCAGCAAAACGGGCCTGTTGTGATGACTTTATCGAGGCTTTCCCAGCTGGATATAACACCATGATTGGAGAAGGGGGAAATGCACTTTTTGGTGGTGAGAAGCAGAGATTGTCTATTGCACGGGCTATGCTGAAGAACCTGGGGATTGGAATTATTTTTGAAAAGGAAAACATCAATACCCTCGATGCAAAAGGCAAAGTGCTTCTTACCATTCTTTCCTCTCTGGCGCAGGACGAGAGCCGCTCCATTTCAGAGAACTGCACATGGGGAATCCGCAGGAGGTTTAAAACAGGAAAGCACAAAATGAGTACCAAACGTTTTTTTTGCTATGATGCGGATGAGAATGGCAAGCTGGTAATAAACAGGCAGCAGGAGCCGATTGTAGTACGGCTGTATCAGGAATTTTTGGATGGCAAAACAATGGACTACATTAAAAGTATTTTTGAAAAGGAAGGGATGGCGGAGCAGCACGGGAGTGGACAGAAAGGTATGGCAATGCAGTGAGCGGTACAAGGTAAAAGGAGTCATGGGATGTGCCAATCGCCATGTGGAGGAAGAAACGTTGCTAAAGGCTTATCTAATGGCATGGAATGCACTAGTGGAGAACCGAGCAGATTTCATGGAACAGTGGACGGAGCAGTTGCAGAGTGAGAACCTCTTGGAAGGTTATCGAGCAGAGAAGTTCATAGAATACACCGATGGGGCAGAACCATTGAAGGAGGTGGATACGGATTTCATGCTGAAAACACTGGATCACATCAAGGTATTTGAGGATGGAACATTGTTGGTAGTGTTCCTAGATGGAACGGAGATTGAATGTAAAAATGAAGAGGCGTAAGAAAAGATGTCGATTGGGAGTTTAGATTCCTAATCGGCTTTTTTTCTTGCTCTTTTGCAGATAGTAAAATGTGGAGTTTTATGGTAAAATATTATAATAGCATGTAGAGATATTGATGAAAAGAACAAGTTATTATGTACTTTATTTGGTTTTGTGGAGGTACTGCTTAATATGACTAACAGAATTTTCGATAAAAAGAATGTAATATTACTGAAAGTTAACGAAGATGATTTGAATACCTTTTTAGTTGATATGGATATTGATGATGAAGGAAATCCCCAATATTGCTTGGAAGATTTTACCAAAGCCATATGCAATACAATTCCAGAATATGTTTTTGCACAATATGAAGATCCAAATATTCCTCAAAATGACATTGTTGAAAAGTTAAGAGAAGCGGCTCATTGCATTTATAAAATCAAAGATTTTCAATTAATGAAACAGTGGTGTGTAGATAAAGATATTAATGCATATAACGAATTAAAAAGATCCAGTACAGCAAAAAGGGGAGAATTTGGTGAATTGTTGCTGCATTTGATATTAAGGGAATTTAAGCATACAATACCACTAATTTCTAAAGTTTATTTCAAAGATAGTGCGAGTGTGCCTGCACATGGATTTGATGCGGTACATGTTTCCATGAATGAAAAAATTTTATGGCTTGGTGAAAGTAAGCTTTATGATGATAGTAAAGAGGGAATAAAAGCATTAGTGAAAGATTTGAATGAACATATTAATACAGATTATTTAAATGATCAGTTTGTAATAATTAAAAAGAATCTGGAAAATAATTCTATACCTGGCAGAGAGGAATGGATTGATACGATAACGAATTGTACAAAGCTAAGCGACAAACTTAATATTATAAATATACCAATGCTTTGTATTTATACACATGACATTTACAAAAAGTTTTCTGATATGAATGATCCTAATGCAATAGCCTACCACGAATTAAATATCAGAGAGTTAAAAGAGTATTTTGATACACAAAACAAAATGCCACTAAAAGACAGAGTTAATATTATACTTATGCTATTTCCTGTAAATGACAAAAATGAATTAGTCATTAATTTGCATAAACGTCTTTGGCATATGCAGAATATTTGAGGTGAAATATGGACAAGACAACAGAAATCATATTAGAAATTGAAAATGTAGAGAGAATCTCTTTTGAACAGAGTTTTAAAATTGTTTCATATTGCACACAATTGTTGTTGCAACATTCAGCGGAAGCAGAATTATCAGCGAGGAAAATAGTAATACATGTTCTGAATAATTGGAGAAAAGTTGATAAAAATCTATATAAAGTGTGGGCAGATTTGATTGAAACGTTAGGATTTTATCCGTATATTCAAAAAAATAGTTCTGATTTAAAAATTATGTCTTTTGCAGACGATGTGCGAATGAGTTATTTTCAGTCAGATTTTTTAGAGAATACATATCTACATAAAGAGCAAAAGAAAATTTCTAATTATCTTTTGTCAGGGAAAAATATAATTGCTAGTGCGCCAACAAGCTTTGGGAAAAGTTTGCTTATAGAAGAAATCGTAGCTTCAAAAAAATATAACAACATAGTTATCATACAGCCAACATTAGCATTGTTAGATGAAACTCGATTAAAATTGAAGAAATATGCCGATGATTACAAAATTATAGTGAGAACTTCGCAGCCATATTCTGAAGATAAGAGAAATCTTTTTCTCTTAACAGCGGAAAGGGTAATGGAGTATGAGCCTCTACCTCAAATAGATTTTCTTATTATAGATGAATTCTACAAATTGAGCCTTAGAAGAAAGGATGCCCGGGCAGATACCTTAAACAATGCGTTTTTGAAGGTGGTAAATAAATTTCATCCCAGATTTTATTTCTTAGGACCCAATATTGATGGAATAACAGATGGCTTTGCAGAAAAATATGATGCAATCTTTTACAAGTCAGATTTTTCTTTAGTAGATTGCAATGTAATAGATAAGAGCAATTTAATTAACTGGAGTAACAGCGATAAACAGATTGATAAGGAAAAAATCACAATTTTGTGTGAACTATTAGATGAGTTGCGAGATGAACAAACGCTTATTTATTGTTCAACTCCTGCACGAGCAAGGCGTATGGCCAAAGTATATTTAGAATATTTACAAAGAATAGGACGAGAAAAGAATAATCAACTACCATTAGTAGAATGGATTAATAAGAATGTCTCGCCGGAATGGAGTTTAGCTAAGGAATTACAATACGGTGTGGCAATTCATGATGGCTCTTTACAAAAGCATATAGGGGCTTCAATTATTAAGTATTTTAATGAGGGACGGTTAAACTGTATTTTTTGTACCTCTACGATAATTGAAGGTGTCAATACTAGTGCTAAAAATGTAATTTTGTTCGATGAAAAAAAGGGAGGAAATGAAATAGATTTTTTTGACTACAGTAATATTAAGGGTCGCTCTGGAAGGATGATGGAACATTATGTGGGAAGAATATTTAATTTTTGTCACGTTCCGGTGCAGAAGTCTATTGTAATAGATATTCCATTTTATGAACAAGATCCAGAAATATTGACAAATGAAATACTTATTAACATAAAAAAGGATGATGTAAAGCAAGAGGTCAGAAATCGTTATGATCAGATTAATGCACTTCCCGCTGATTTATTAAGTATTATTAAACAAAATGGCGTTTCTGTAAATGGACAAATTAGGATTTATAACAAATTGATTAATGATTTGAAATCAAAAAGTGTATTACAAAATATTCAGTGGAGCCAATTACCTACATGGGATCAAATGTACTATGTTTTAGAGCTGGCAGAAAATAATCTATTTAACTTTGATAGCAAAAGGGGAGTGTTTTCGGTAAAGCAACTTGCAAGATATTTAAATATGTATAGAACAAAAAAGAATATTATTGATATTGTTAATGATATTTATAATAGTAAAATTGCGACTGTAAAGACTTTGACAGATGAGAGAAAAGCAAGATATTATGATGAAGCTGTAGAAACAGCATTCCATATCTACAGACATTGGTTCCAATTTACTGTGCCAAAGGCGTTTAGAGTTGTAGATAGTATCCAACGTCTGATATGTGAAAAGAGAAACATTAAACCAGGGTCTTATAGTTTTTTCGTTCAACAATTGGAAAATGATTTTATACGTGAGAATTTATCGATTCTGGTCGAATTTGGTATACCTAGTAACGCTGTAAGAAGATTGGAGAATGTAATTCCGTCTAATCTGTCAGAGGATGAAGTCATTGACTTTATTAAGAAAAATCGCAGCAATATCAAAAAAAATTTGTTGCCATATGAAAGTGAGAGGTTAGAACAGTGCATATAAAAATAGAGAAAATGTTTATTGCTCCTTAAAATAATGTTTTAGATGAAAGAAGAGAATGTATGGGGAAGAAAATTGGAAGAAATGATCCATGTCCATGCGGAAGTGGGAAAAAATATAAATTGTGTTGTATCAATAAGATGTCAGAGGAAGAAATACAAGTATTGTATTTAGAGCAATTTGAATTGACCAAAGGACTAAATGAGGCGAATAAGTGTTACAAAATATTAGATATAGGAAAAAGGATAATCGAACAGCAACAAAATAGTATATGTGCCACAGGAACATATGTAAATATGGCACTCGCTAAAAGGGTATTATATTTATTAAATCATAATCAGTTAGATTTAGAGGAAGCTAAAGATTTTTGCTTACGTGCGCTTGAGTTGAAACATAATAATCAAGTGGCATTGAGAATGCTGTATAGTATTTGTTTACATTTAAAACAATACGGAGATGCCAACAAAGCATTAGCGCAATATGAAGACTCTAATATATATAGTCCTATGAGTGTACAGATTGTAGAAGAATATCAAAATGCAATAGAATGGGCTAACAGAGAAGAGTATAGAGAAGATAATAAAAAAGGATTAGATGAAATAACCAATACATTATTTGAGAAATTTGGTATGAATGCAGGTTTATGTGCAGTTGCTATTTCATATTATTTAGGGGTTGGCAATGATGCGCTTAAAGCGTATGAACTTGGCAAAAGAAGTGTTGAGGAATATCCAAATTCGGTGACTTATAATAGTTTAGGCTGGGTATGTTTAACACCGGAAATTAATAGGAAGGATATTGCAGTTGGATTTTTTGAGAAAGCAATAGAATTAGCAGAAGATGGAGAATTAAAAAAAGATATTACTGGAAATTATTTTATTGCTTTGCTGGAGAACGAACAATTTAAAGAGGCTGAAAAAGTTATGTGTGATTTGATTGACGAACATCCATGTAATCAAAATTTTTCAAATTATGCAGAACTGTTGAAACGACAAGGGAAATTAGAAGATGCATTGGAATGGGGAAAAAAAGCGCTTTTTATTGTAGAAGATGATACAACATTATTAGTTGTTGCTGATATTTATAAGAAAATGAAGCAATACGAGAATGCAGTTTTTATGTATCAAAAATGCCTTGAACATTTTAGCGTAGATGAGAATGTTTATCAGTTTCAAGACATAAATGGAAAGCAGTTGTATTCAATAGCATCTAATAATGGTCTTGGCATGATAATGTTTGAAGCTTTAAAAGGAATTATTTCATCATATAGTTTTTTGAGAGAGTATGAGCAAGCAAAAGCATATTTATTAATTGCGAAAGAAAGGATTCCTCAAAAAAGTGAGTGGGAAATATGGGAACAAACCTTACCAGAAATAGAAAGCGCAAATCAGCGTTATATAGAAATTAAGGAGCAACTTAGTCAAAGCAATAAAAAAGCCATAGAGCAGAAACGTTCTGTTCGCCAGTGGGCGCTTCAATTAATACAGCTTCAGAATAATTCTGGACAATTAGATCTGGATGAAAACGATGATTGGGATAAATACTTAGAAAAAATGGACGAGGTTCTCAATCAAATGGTGCAGGCGGTAAATAAAGATAGTATCATATATCAAAATAGCCGGAACTGGGTTAATTCAACATATGCATATCTTGATGCAGATGCAAAGGAATTTTTAATTACAGCAGAAACTCTTTATGAAATACATAAAATGAGTATTATCGATTTTGCACCTATAATAGTGGAATATTGTAAGGTTGTTGAAAAGCAATTAAGGGTACTGTTGGGAAGTCAAATACCTGGCAGTATGCACATGCTAGGAGAGATAATAGGTGTGATTTCGACAAATAATATACATCCTTATACCTCATATTTGTCAGATTTACGAGCTGTAAATCAAATGCGTAGAAATAGTGCACATACAGGATTATTAGTAAGAAATGATGCAGATACGATAAGAAATATTTTCTTTGTAAATAATTTACTTAATAATCTTGTTTGATTTATATGCCATAATCGGGGTGAAGGACATCCCCCTAAGTGGTGTATAAACCTTTCCGCAAAAGGTGACAGTTTCGCTATTTAGTATAAGAAGTAACTTTCAACGCATGTGGAAACGGTGTGTTTGCTGGCAAGGGAAGCATAATAAATCAAAGGATTCAGCAATTTTTTGGAGAAAATAGATATGTGTTTCGGTAGATATAAGTGAAGGTTTACTCCATGGGTAGTCTTTTGAAAATGAGAAATATACATTTTGGAAAAAAGGATACTTGGGGGTAAAAGAGAAAGAAGGGAAAATTTGGATAAAAAAATAGAGTATGCTGAGCAGTGGAAAGTTAGTTCAAAATATTTTTATGACAAAAAATATTATAACTGGATGCAGAAAAGAAAATTTTAACATCATTTTGGAAATTGGATGTGGCACTGGATATAGTATATTGGCATTATTAGAGAATGGTCACAAGGTAATTGCAATTGAAAAGAATATTAGTGTATAAAAAAGGCAACAGAATTAATACGACAAAAAGGTTATTCAATAGGAAAGATATCGGATGCTGATGTATGTTTTATTGAAGCGGATGTTGTTACTGAAGAATTTTATTTAGGCGTGCTAGCAGATATTAAATTTGATATAGTTATCTGTTGGAATATAGGGAGTTATTGGGATAAAGAAAGTGTCCAGTTCTATTTACCGTATATGCTTGAGTACGGATTGAATATAGATCAAATTAAAAGAAATGTGGAGTCATCGTATGGAGAATTGATTTTGTGGAATGCATGTAAAATTGCAACAATGAGAAATGTACCAATGCATATAATTGAACGTTCGGATAAGATTGTCACTGAATCTAACGGTGATTATTATCGCATCCTGGGAGATGAGTTTGGCTTTTCAAAATTACAATTTGATAATTTGAAGGCTGTTTCTGTTTCTAATGGTGGACGTGTATTGGTTAAAAATGGCAATGTCAATATGGAAAGAATCGTAGAAGTGATATTAGTATCTATTTTGATGATATTTTAGGCGGAGAAATATCCAACATTCTTTAGATGTTTGTAATAGATAAGCGGGATATATAAATGATTACTTTTGAATAGACATGACTTATAGAAGCGTATAAAACAAAAGGTAATTGTGAAGTTGTAAGAGTAGAAAATGAGTGTGGATGCTTGGTCGGGGTGGTAAAATGTCAATGATGATGTAAACTTATGGTGTGATAAAGTATGAGAGACGATTTTTCACAAACTACAAAGGATTTGTTAGCAAATAGGGTTGGATGGAAATGTAGCAACCCTAATTGTAGAAAAGCAACACGTGGCGCAGGAATGGACAAAATGAATGTTATAAATATAGGAGTCGCATCGCATATTACAGCGGCGTCTATGGGAGGTCCTAGATACGATGAGAATATGACTGCCCAGGAAAGAAAATCTTATGAAAATGGTATATGGTTATGTCAGTCGTGTTCAAAATTGATAGATTCAGATGAAGTAAGATATACTGTTGAAAAATTAAAGAAATGGAAAGAAATCTCAGAGCAGATGGCTGTTTTTGAATTAGAAGAGAAAGCAAGTGAAGATACTGTTATTGCATCAAATACAGGTGTACTTAGGACAAGGGATGGAAGTATTTTAAAGAAGTCGAATGGAAAAACGGCTGTTACAAACGTGGAGTGGAGAGAGAAACTTGCTACGATATATGAAAAGTTAGTTGATATTGTAAATCAGTATCCAAATTCATCACCGAGTGATGTTTTACTATTTGTAGATAATGCTCCAAACTTTTCAATGGAATCGTTTGATGCTGTTTTAACTAGTTTGGATTATCAGATTGAAGATTATAAAAGACAATTAAATAATGTGAATATTAATTATGATAGAAAGATTGACGCTGAAACGCAAATATCGAATAGAGAATATGCGAAGAAAAAGATATCCGATATCCGAGATGCATATTATATGGCAAAAGATAGATATAAATTATTTTGTAAATCAGATAAAGCAGTGTTTGATCTCTATGCAGGACAGGATGTGCGAAATTGTCTTGTAGAATTCGAGGTGATTCTCCATAATGTATTTATATCTGGTCACAGTGTAGGTGCCGCTAATGATCCACTAAATAATAGCATTGAAATAATTCGGAGGAAAATTATTAATAGTATGAGAAAAGATATTGGAACATTTTAATGTATTTAAGTGGTGGGTAAAAACTATTCTTTTAGGACGAATAAAGAAGACAAACATAAGCGAGATGGCAAAAATGGATGGTACAGATATGATTCAAGATTTGCTTTGCCGGTATATGGTGATGATGGAGAAGTAGAAAGATATAATGTGTTTCATGCATCCATGTTGATTAGACATTCTAATGACGAAAAGATGTATCTATATGATATAATTGACATAAAAAAAGAAACGAGCAACTCTCTCGGCGAATAATCGCTTACCAGACAAAAAACCCATTTTCTTTGCATTGATAATACTACAACAGATTAAGAATGTCAATCCGGACACTTGAAAAATATATAGAGGAGAATCCTATTTGAAAAAGAACCAAATAACCATTCGTTCCAGTGTAGCGGAATACTTAGCAGATGTTGTTTTTGCTGGTGACCAACAGGACAGTATTGAGATGCACTATGAGGATGATAATATATGGCTGACGCAGAAGATGATGGCGACACTATATGATGTAGATGTTCGTACAATCAATGAGCATATCAAGAAGATTTATTCCGACTCAGAGCTTGAGGAAGATGCAACTATGCGGAATTTCCGAATAGTTCAAACCGAAGGTTCCCGTCAGGTTACACGTGATATCAAGCATTATAATCTTCAGATGATTATTGCTGTCGGTTTTAAAGTGAATAATGAGCGAGCCGTTCAGTTTCGGAAATGGGCTAACAGTATCGTTAAGGACTATACTATCAAAGGCTGGGCCATGGATGGTGAGCGCTTAAAAAATGGTGGCTCTGTGCTTACAGTAGAGTACTTCGATCGTTTACTTGAGCAGATTCGTGAAATCCGTCTCTCTGAGCGTAGATTTTATCAGAAGATAACAGACATCTATGCTACAGCTATTGACTATGACCGTACGGCAAAAACGACAAAACAGTTCTATGCAAAAGTGCAAAATAAGATCGTAAAAAGTGATGTGCATGTTGCGAAGAATTATCTGAGTGAGCAGGAAATGCGTTCATTAGAGCGTATTGTTTCGGCGTATTTGGATTTGGCAGAAGACCGTGCAGAACGTTACATTCCAATGACTATGGAAGATTGGGCGAAACGACTGGATCTATTTCTGATGGCAGATGACAGAGCGGTTCTTCAGAATGCAGGCAAGATCACTGCAGAGATTGCCAAGGCAAAAGCTGAAACTGAATTTGAAAAATATCGAGTTGTTCAAGATAGGTTATTTATGTCCGACTTCGATAGATACATGCTGGAACTGGAAGAGAATACGAAGAAGTATAGGAAAGATGGTAGACAGTCAGAGTGATGGCTGTCTATTTTTGAAAGTAAGTGCTTGGTAAAGTGTTATACATAAAAACATCCAACATTTGCTGTATAAATAACAAAACGACCCCGCAGGAGCCGTTCGGGTTACGGGCTTCTCAAGTTTCCGTAACTCATTCACTACAAAAAGTATAAGTAATCTATGGCAGAATGTCAAATGCTTTTTAGTAGTGATTATATGATATGCAACTCATGAGATAATTATAACAAAAACTGATGTTCGACATAAGGAAATTTAAAAGGCGGGTTAAGAATAACATTGAAAAATTTGAAGGTGATGATTTTATGTTTGAATTAGATGATGAGGAAGTGGAAAAGCTTTTAAGGTGCAAAAATTTCACCTTGAATAAGGGAAGAGGTTCAAATATAAATACAAACTGTATGTGTTTACTCGCCTGCGGACCAGTTCTTCTTCAACTTGTAAGAAGATGTCCTTCGGAATATATACATATAATATCTCAAAAGCAGAAAGACAGTAAAAAATAAGTTGTTCATTCAATTGCGATAAATACACATTGTGTAACATAAGGATATGCGTTATAATGTACACAAAGTGTAAACACGAGGTGACAAAATATGGAGCAAAAAACAAATTGTCAAATTGAAATCAAGAGACTTAGAGAATCCACCGGGATGAATCGCAAGGAATTTTGTGAATGTTTTGATATCCCATATAGAACTGTTACAGAATGGGAGAGAGGCACTCGTAATGCACCGGATTATCTCCTGAGACTTTTAGCATATTATATTAAGATGGAAAACATGGTGAAGGAACGAGGTGAACAGTAATGCCAAATTCAAATATTTTAATGTATACAACGGAAGATGGTTTAACAAAGATTGAAGCAACCTTTGAAAATGATACTGTTTGGCTATCGATTGATCAGATGGCGGAGTTGTTTCAGCGTGATAAGTCTACAATATCAAGGCATATAAAAAATATATTTGAAGAAGGAGAACTGAACAGAAATGCAGTTGTTGCAAATTTTGCAACAACTGCATCTGATGGAAAAACATATCAGGTTGATTACTACAATCTTGATGTAATCATTTCTGTGGGTTACCGCGTAAAATCCTTGCGTGGAACACAGTTTAGAATCTGGGCAAATTCTATTTTAAAAGAATATATGAAAAAGGGATTTGCTCTAGACGATGACAGACTTAAGCGCCTTGGTGGTGGTAATTATTTTGACGAACTGTTATCCAGAATCAGAGATATTCGATCTTCGGAGAAAGTATTCTTGAGAAAAGTGCTTGAAATATATGCCACTAGTATTGATTATAATCCTAATGCAGAGGAATCAGTTTTGTTTTTTAAGCAGGTCCAAAATAAAATGCACTGGGCTGCACATAAGCATACTGCAGCAGAGATTATCTTTTCAAGAGCTGATTCCGAAAAGGATAATATGGGACTTACTTCTTGGGAAGGAAAGCAAATCAAGAAATCTGATTCTGAAATTGCTAAGAATTATTTGAATGACCAGGAATTAGATGCTCTTAATAAGATAGTATAAGAAGCATTTTAGGACGAATAAAGAAGACAAACTATTCCGACTCAGAGTTTGAGGAAGATGCAGTTGATTATGGTTTCACTCAAGAAGATGGCTTGAAGGCAGGAAATATTCTGCAAGAATTATTACAAAATTGATTTAATTGAGGTATGTAGACATGAGAGAAACTATTCAAAATTATTTTGAAAAAACAAAACAATATCCTGATTATTACTCAAATGAAGATTTTAGTACGATTTGTGATGATATTAAAAAAGAAATTGATGCTGGTGTATTTCTTGTTAAGAGGAGAGACGAAACAGATTTGTCTGTATTTGAAGAAAAATATGGATATGCATTACCTACAGAAATTAATGATTACATTAATCTATTTTGGCATCCTTGTATTAGAGGATATTGTAATACGAAAGAATCTATTGTATTATTTTCCGTTTTGAAAAAGGAAGGGGATTCCGGTGATGACATATTATTCTATAAAAATAGTTTGATTTCAATGGCTGAAGATTGGGAAAAGATAGGTGATATTAAAAAATTTATTCCTATAGGATGGCTTGGCTATTCTGGTGGATACGTTCTCTATGAAGTGAGTAGTCATAACATTTTTTTGGAAAATATGGATATAGATGGAGAAGTGGAAGACAAGCCAATTGCCAATTCTCTAAAAGGACTTATTAACAATATGAATGTTGTAATGTAATTGTAAGAAAATAGAGAATGATCAGAGAGATGAATCGATTAAAGAATAATGTATAGATAATTGTGCCGCAGCTTGTAGCACAATTTTAGGAGGAATGCTATGGCAGAAAATTTAAAGTCGCAAATTGCGACTTTAAACGAAAATGGAAATAGAAGAGGTCTTCATATTAAAAAATTACCATTTGCATTCACGGAGCAAGGTATTTATATGCTTGCTACAGTTCTAAGAGGAGAACTTGCGGAACAACAAAGCATTTTTATAATGCGTGCGTTTCGTGAGATGCGTCATTATATAAAGCAAAATCAACAGTTTGTTACACAGTCTGAGATGCGACTTGTTACGGCAAAAGTTTCGGAGATATCAGTGCAGGTTGTAGGTGTTGCAGATTGGAAGAATAAAGCTGAGGATAGATTTGATAGTATTCAAAGAAGTATAGATACTCTAAATGAAAACTTTGTCTCAGATAAGGATTTCAAAAATTTTGTTATCTACAAAGGACAGAAGTTCGAAGCAGATGCAGCATACATAGATATATATCAACAAGCTAGGAAGAGTATTTATGTGGTGGATGATTATGTGAATACAAAGACATTACAGCTTTTATCACAGAAGCATGCCGGTGTAGAAGTGGTTTTATTTACGGAAAATGGTCACGGGAAAAGAGGATTTTTGACAACAACAGTTGTAAATGATTTTATACAAGAATATCCACCACTAAGAATTAAGCCGAATGTAGATTGTCATGACAGATTGATAGTTTTGGATTATGGTGAGCCTACAGAACAAGCATATCATTGTGGTGCATCCAGTAAGGATGCGGGAAAGAAACTTTGCGCCATAAATGTGATATTAAAAACAAGTATGATTCATCCGGTAATAGATAAAATGTTATTATCCCCAGATAAGCAGATATAGTCATTTGTATATGTTATGGCCGTATAGAGGCAAGGGTGATGCCTGAATTTAAATATCTCATTAGTGGGTAGGCAGTCAGAGTGATGGCTGCCTATTTTCGATTGAAATATAGTTGGAACAAAAGTATAATGATAGGAAATTATTTTTATATGATATAATTCAAATAAAAAAAGAAACGAGCACGCCGCTTGAGTAAAAACTGTACGGTAGAAAACTTCGTTTCTTTTGTTGAAGTTTACTATATAAATATCAAATTGTTAATTATATTTTTAGAAGTGAATAACCAATCATGAACTACGAAAACATTTTACAATTTAAAGGAACATGGCGTGTGTATCAGGCACGGGTGCTGGATCGGGCAGAGCATTATGTGAGGGATGGAAAGATCCATATCGTAGCAGCTCCGGGTTCGGGAAAGACTACGCTTGGAATCGAACTGATACGCAGGCTGCAGGGAACGGCGCTCGTGCTTGTGCCGACCATTACGATCCGGGAGCAGTGGATCGCGCGGATCAAAGAGGCATTTTTGTGTGATGGCGTGGACGCCGAAGCGTATCTGTCACAAAACCTGAAAAATCCGCGTGCAATCACAGTGACTACATATCAGGCATTGCACAGTGCTATGACGCAGATACAGGATGGAGAGGAAGATTATCAGGGATTTTCCCTGTTTCAGGTCTTGCAGGATGCAAAGGTAGATACGCTTTGTCTCGACGAATGCCATCATCTGCGAAGCGAGTGGTGGAAATCTCTGGAAAGCTTGAAGGAGAAGCTGATCGATGTGACAACAATCGCACTTACAGCGACACCGCCATATGATTCGACACCTGCTATGTGGAACCGTTATATCGCGATGTGCGGAGAGATAGATGAGGAGATCACGACACCGGAGCTGGTGAAGGAGGGAAGCCTCTGCCCGCATCAGGATTATGTGTATTTCAATTATCCGACAAAGCAGGAAGAAGCGGAAGTGATGCGGTATATGCAGGCACATCCGGACTGTGAGGAGTTAGATCCGGAGATAGAGAAGCATCTGACGAATTCCCTTGGGAAGATCGAAAGCATTCGCCAGATCACACAGCATGAATATGCATCACTTCATGGAAGGCTGCATATGCTGATCCTCACGGATTACATACGGAAGGAACATGAAAAATCAATCGGAAACCGGGAAGCAGATGTGAATCTGCTCGGGGTGCTGCCGCTCTTTGAGAATCTCCGACGGGATGCACAGGATATGTGGTCGGATATGCGGCTCGGCGTGCTATGTGGAAGTATCATTGTGATACCAGCCGGGGCGAAGGATGCACTATTAAAAACTGTGGGTGATGCAGGCACGGTGACATTCTCGAAGCTTGGAAGTCTGCCGGAGACTGAGTATGTGAAGGTATCTGCGGTTGGTGACTCACATTTCCTGATACCGGCGGTGACACAGTTGTTTGCAGATGGATATATACAGGTGTTGATCGGTACGAAATCACTGCTTGGCGAAGGCTGGGATTCCCCGTGCATCAATTCCCTGATCCTTGCAAGTACGGTTGGTTCGTTTATGCTCAGTAACCAGATGCGTGGCAGAGCCATCCGCACATGGGACAGGGAACCGGATAAGACAAGCAATATCTGGCATCTGGTATGCTTAAAACCGTGGTATGAGAGTTCGTTCGGAACCAAACCGGAGACGAGCGAGGATTACCGGATGCTTACCAGACGAATGGAACATTTCTTAGGTCTGCACTACGCTGAGGATGTGATTGAAAATGGTCTGGCACGATTGTCGGTTATACAGAAACCATTTACAAAAGCAAATGTCGCGAACATGAATGCAACGATGCTTGCCTTATCGAAGGAGCGGAGCCGATTGCGGGAACGTTGGAACCGTTCGCTTACAATCTATCCGAAGATGGAGGTTGTGACAGAGGTGAAGGTGCGGGATAAAGCGGTGCCAAGGGCGGCGTTTCATGATGCGGTAGCAAAGATGATATTCTCGATATTCCTGTTGTGTGCTGCGTGGTATATGGCGGCGCAGACAGGTGCGAAAACCGGGAGTGCGTGGCTTGGAACGCTAGCCGGAATATTTACGCTGGCGGGACTGGGGATGCTTTCATACTGCTTCCCGAAGATGTTTATGCTTGGAAGTCCGTACGAACGGTTGAAGACATTTGGCAAGGGAATCCGGAAGGCACTGGAGAAGCAGAAGCTTTTGGATATGCCGGACAGTAAGGTCGTGACGGAAACACCGGAGGCGTATAAACATGTCGTATATCTGCAGGGCGGAAGTGGAAGAGATGGCACGCTTTTTTCCCGGTGTGTGAATGAGTTTTTTGCACCGGTTGAGAATCAGAAATACATCTTAGTCAAGCATGGAAGACAAAGAGGAAATGACCGTTTCTTTGCAGTGCCGGATTGTTTTTCGGCGAAGAAAGAACAGGCAGAGCAGTTTACAGAGTGCATGCGTCCATATATCGGCGCGTATGATTGTGTTTATACGCGGGCAGGACAGGGGAATGTTTTGCTGCAGGAGGCACAGAAGGTTGCTTATGCGAATCAGGAAGCACGCTGCAGTATGCGGCGGAAGGTAACAGGAAGGAAGTAGAATGAATTATAGATTGACGATCAGCTATGATGGCACGCGCTATCATGGCTGGGAAAGTAAAAAAGAAGTGGATACGATCGAGGGAAAGTTAGAAGCGGTCTTCACGAGGATGACGGAACAGGACGTGAAGATTCATGGCGCAGGAAGAACCGATGCAGGTGTGCATGCGATGGGCATGGTTGCAAACGGCTTCCTAGATACCACGCTTACACCGGAAGAGATCAAAACATATGCGAATCATTATCTGCCGGATGATATCTGCATCCGCGATGTAACAGTTTCATCCGAGCGGTTTCATGCGAGACTTAATGCCAAAGGAAAGGTGTATCAGTATACCTGTTATATCGGGGACGAAAAGCCGGTATTTGACCGGATGTATACATGGGTGTTACCGGAATGGGTTACGAATGGGACATCTGACCGGATGCCGGATATAGAAGCGATGCAAAAGGCAGCAGGATACCTGATTGGCACGCATGATTTCAAGAGCTTCTGTGGAAATAATAAGATGAAGAAATCTACGGTACGGACAATCTATGATATTACAATCGCAGAGGAGAGAGGATATCTGCGGATGACATTTCATGGAAATGGTTTTTTGCAGAACATGGTCCGGATACTGACCGGAACACTGCTTGAGGTTGGCTATGGACGGATGCACGCGGAAGATATGGAGACGGTGCTTGCGTCACGGGACAGACAGATGGCAGGACCGACAGCACCGCCACATGGACTTACACTTCTAGAAGTGGAATATTGAGTATAATATTGAGGAAGACGAAAGGACGGATACGAGATGTCAGGCTATTTGATCAAGGATACAACGAAGGAAGAACGCGAGCAGATTGTAGCAGAATCGCTCGGAAATATTGAGGCAACCTGTGATGGCTGTATGAGTGGCTTAGCGGAGATGTATCAGGATTACATCGATGGGAAGAAGGAGCTGCGCGAGATTAATATGGAATTCAATGCCCGCTATGTGAAGGGCGAGGATATGCCACAGCGGAGCCGGTGCCCGATGTAAGAAAGAAAATCTATATGAGACAGGGGACGCTCTTCATGACAAAAACAACGTCCCCAAGACCGGTGCAGAGATGTGCCGGTTTTTTCTTGACAAGAAAAAATCATAGTGATATGATTTTGATATCAAAATAAAACATGCATCGATTCAAAGGGAGGAATTGGTTATGGAAGAGAAAATTTATACTACAAAGCGAAAAGGTATGGCAGTATTACTGACGGTTTTATTCGTTTATCTGATTGCGATTGCAGGTACTGTATTCGGAGCTGTAAAGTATGAGGATTCCACAGAAACAGGCTATATGGTACTCATGGTTGTTTCCATCGTCGTGTTATCGCTTGGATGGTTTCCGCTGATTGGACTTCGGGTGTTGAAGCCACAGGAAGCATTGGTTCTGACGTTGTTCGGGAAGTATGTTGGTACGATCCGTGAAGCCGGTTTTTACTTCGTGAATCCATTTTGTACAGCAATCAATCCGGCAGCAACAACGAAGCTTGCACAGAGCGGGGATATCCAGCAGACAGCAGCGAAGAGTGCATTTTCCATCTCTGCGGATGGTACGTCTGTATCGGTTGATGGTTGTGCATCAGGAAAGAAGATTTCATTAAAGGCGATGACTTTAAGTAATGGCAGACAGAAGATCAACGACTGTCTCGGTAACTCGGTTGAGATCGGAATTGCAGTTATCTGGCGTGTAATGGATACAGCAAAGGCAGTTTTCAATGTCGATAACTATAAGGAATATTTATCCCTGCAGTGTGACAGTGCGCTTCGTAATATTGTGCGCGTCTATCCATATGATGTCGCACCGAATGTTGACACAACCGGTGACGGCGTAGCCGATGAAGGCAGTCTGCGTGGTTCCGCAGAGGTTGTAGCCGGAAGAATCCGTGATGAGATCCAGAGCAAGGTCAATGAGGCAGGCCTTGAGATCGTGGAAGCAAGAATTACATATCTTGCATATGCACCGGAAATTGCATCTGTAATGTTGCAGCGGCAGCAGGCATCTGCTATTATAGATGCCAGAAAGATGATCGTAGACGGAGCGGTTGGAATGGTAGAAATGGCGTTAGAAGAATTAAATAAAAAACAGGTCGTTGACTTGGACGAGGAGCGAAAGGCAGCTATGGTTTCAAATCTCTTGGTAGTTTTGTGCGGCAACCATGATGCGCAGCCAATCGTGAACTCGGGAAGCTTATACTAGATGGCAACGAAAAAACAGATTCCGCTCCGCTTATCGGAAAAACTGTATGCCGATATTGCCGCATGGGCAGAAGATGACTTTCGATCCGTTAACGGACAGATCGAATATCTCCTATCCGAGTGCGTGAGACAACGGAAGAAAGATGGAAAATATGTCTCTGAGGAGATTGACGTTCCACCGGAACTGGATATCAAATGATATGAGACAGGGGACACTCTCCGGGACAAATAAAATGTCCCCCAAAAGACAGGGGGACACTCTTCATGACAAAAACAACGTCCCCAAGGTAAGGAGGAATTGAGATGAAAAACTACATTACACTCAAGCAGAAGATTGTTGAGATACTCGCCTATGTTTTGATGTGGGCATCGATTGTGATTGGAATTATATGGTCTGCAAAGCTGCCGAAGGAAGTGGCAACACACTTTGATGCGGCTGGAAATGCAGATGGATATGGATCTCCGTATTCTTTCTTATTTTTACCAATTATTATGCTGATTACCTGTGGCATCTGCAGTCTGATCCTGCATTTTCTGCCACCCGATCTGTGGAGCATGCCAGTGAAAGTAAAACCGGAACATGCGGTGCGTGTGTACAGAGACGTTGTCTGGATGATGGTGGGGATGGAATTTTGTTTTGGTGTATTTACGCTTTATAGCACGATAACCGCTTATATGCAGAAGATGGATGGCATGCTTGCAGCAACGTTTATATTCCTGGCAGTTTTATTTGGAATCATCATATGGTGTATTGTCGCGTGTGTGCGGCATAACCGGTAGGGTTTAACGAAAACTTAACATGAGAATTACATAGTACAGATAGATTCGAATCGAGGAAGCTGATACTTTATAGATAAGATCACATAGTTTATGTAGAACGATGTATGGTTTTATTGATAACCGGAATTGGAGAATTCGATGAAGCAGAAACGGTTTCGAACAGAACATCTGAATGATATCACAAAGCAGGAGCATCGTACATGGTTGATCTTTCCGGTCATCATGGGGGTGCTCCTGCTTCGTTATGGCTGGGAGATTTTTAACGTATCCGCAGGAAAGAATATTCTTCCGAATGCAATGGGATTTCTTGTGATTGCATGTTTGCTTGCACTTGTGCTCGGCTGTATTCCGTTTTATTTTCGGAGAGCAAAGCTGCTTGGTGCGAAGAAGGAACTGCTTTCAAACTGTACATTTATCACGATGCAGGATCTCGACTATTACCGGGATAAGCTGACTGGACTGACACCGGGGGAGATCAGTCTGCTGGAGGATTTGTCGCTAGAGACGGAAAAGGATGTCAGTGCATGTATCCTACGATATGAGCGTCTGGGGGTGCTGCGGGAGACAACAGATGGATACGAGCGCGGAAATGCAAAGCCGGGTGCGCTTGAAAGCCTGCGGGAGTCAGACCGGTATCTGCTCGAGAAGCTGTTGGATGGTACATGGAATCGTAACGCGCAGACGTGGAAGGATAAAGTAATCGAGGAAGCACAGACGGATGGATTCCTGACGAAGAAAAAAGGATTTTCATTATCAAAGATGGATGTACATGCGAAAAAAATAACACTTATCTGGCTGCTGTTGCTGATTGTGTGTATCCTGCTGATCGCATCCGGGCAAGTAGAGTCTGCGATGCAGGGGTATAAGGATGCACCTACCCTTCCGGTTCCTGATTGGGTGTTCTGGTTTGGCAGACAGCAAAATTGGATGCTTACATGTCTGAATAATATACGCGGAAGTACAAGTGAAATAGAAGTGATCATGAACACCCCGCAGCTTTTGCCGACGATGATTGTTTGTTTTTCCGTCTATGTGTTGTTCTTCCTGCTCTTTCTGGCTCCGTTTCTGTATGTGAAGATGCAGCAAAACCGGGTGCAGGAACGTGTCGATTACGGTCGGACGGAGAAAGGAAACGAGTATGCGGAATACATCTGGGGCATGAAGAATTTCATACACGATTACTCTTACTTAAATGAAGCGGACAAGGATGCACTTGCCTTGTGGGATGATTATCTAATCTATGCGGTAGTGCTGGAAGAAAATACGCAGATACGGCAGGAGATTATGGCACACGGAAATTACGGAAAGCGGACAGTGGCGGAATAAGCAAAAAAGAAGAAAGGAAGATAATACAATGGATGTAGCATGGATGATAAAGGTTGTTATTATGGTGGTCGCATTGATACTGGTAATTATGTCAATCTGTATCTGCAATCAATTTATGGTATTAAAGACACGAGCGGAGAATCAGGCATCGCAGATCGATATTCAGCTTGCCAGACGCGCGGATCTGATTCCGAATCTGGTAGAAATCGTGAAGGGGTATGCTAAGCATGAGAAAGAAACGCTGACCGCAGTGGTAGAGCTTCGAAACCGGATTGCACTGGCAGATACAAGGGAGGAGCGGTATCAGGCAAGTGTTGA
Organism: Wujia sp.; assembly: GCF_056872695.1. Taxonomy (NCBI): domain Bacteria; kingdom Bacillati; phylum Bacillota; class Clostridia; order Lachnospirales; family Lachnospiraceae; genus Wujia; species Wujia sp. Next base: position 25,660 of record NZ_DBMFCD010000012.1, read on the forward strand.
TCTGAATCAGGCGTCCCGTCAGATGTTTGCCGTGGCAGAGCAGTATCCGGAACTGCGTTCCAATACAAACTTTCTGCAACTGCAGACAGAGCTTGCTGAGACCGAAGACCGTGTGAGCAAGGCAAGACAGTTTTACAATGATGCGGCGACGAAATATAACATCGAGCTGCAGATGTTCCCAAAGTCGATTCTTGCGAAGCTGTTTCATCAGACCAGACTGCCGCTTTTGGAGTTTGAAGCCACCGGGAATCCGAAGATTGCACTAAATTAGACAATTTACAACATGTGAATACTAAAACACACAAAAAGAAGTGGGAAATCTACCCGCTTCTTTTTATATGTGTTAATATATAGAAAGCAAAGTTTTATTTATGTGTGTATGATTATAGTAATTCGTATGATATACAATATGTATGAAGTCTTAGAAGTTCTTAATGTTCTATAGGTATATAGCAATGTTTGAACACGAAGTTCAAACAAGCCGCCACTGAGCCATGGATGGCGAATTGGCGGCGGTTGCGTATTAATAGAATGTGTAAATTAGAACATTTAGAACTTCTTGACTTTATACATCGTATATCATACGAATTACTATAAACATATACATAAATAAAACGTTGCTTTGATGAAGATAAAAGAATAAGGGAGATGAAAATCAATGAAACTATCATTTGCGCATACATTACGGCACTATGATAAAAAGAATATAGGAAAAGATATCTTGGCGGGACTCATCATCATGGCTGTTTCTATTCCGATTTCGATGGGATATGCCCTGATTGCGGGACTCCCTGCGGTGTATGGTCTGTATGGGTCGGTGTTTCCGATTCTTGCGTTCGCGCTTCTTTCAACGTCACCGCAATTCATATTCGGCGTGGATGCGGCTCCGGCAGCACTGATTGGTTCTGCACTTTTAACCTTGCATGTTGAGGCAGGAAGTGAAGAAGCCATGGCGGTTGTACCGGTGCTTACATTCTTTGTCGCGGTGTGGCTGCTTGCATTTTCTTTTATGAAAGCGGGAAAGCTGGTCAATTACATATCGGCTCCGGTGATGGGAGGATTTATCACAGGTATCTGCTCGACGATCATTCTTATGCAGGTGCCGAAGATTCTTGGTGGTACGGCAGGAACCGGAGAGTTTTTTGAACTGGCAAAGCATATCGGACAGACAGCAAAGCATGTGAATGTGCCATCCATCCTCTTGGGCGTGGTATCACTTGTAATCCTGCTTGTGGCGAAAAAACTGGTTCCGAAATTCCCGATGGCAGTTGTACTGATGGCTGCTGGAGCCTGCTATACGCGGTTTGGAAATGTGCTGGAGCTTGGAATCCAGACACTCTCGAAGGTGGAGACGGGACTTCCGAAGTGGCAGATACCGGATTTTTCAGCCGTTTCAATTCGTGAGGCTGTGACAGTCAGCCTGTCGGTGGCAGTTGTAATTATGGCGGAGACGTTGCTCGCAGAAAATAATTTTGCACAGAAAAATGGCTACCGAATTGATGATAATCAGGAGATCTTTGCATTCTCCGTCGGAAACTTTCTTGCAGCCTTTACCGGGTGCTGTCCAATCAATGGCTCCGTATCCCGTACAGCGATGGGCGAGCAGTATCAGGGAAAGACACAGCTTACCTCACTTGTGGCAGGACTTTCCATGATTGTGCTTTTGCTGTGTGGAACGGGATTTATCCAGTATCTGCCGATTCCGGTTCTTACCGCGATTGTGATATCGGCATTGCTTGGGGCGACGGAGTTTGATCTGATGGCACGGCTCTGGAAGGTCAGCCGGACCGAATGTATGATTTTTGTCGGTGCATTTTTAGGTGTGCTTCTGCTTGGTACGATCAATGGTGTTTTGATCGGTATTTTGCTTTCCTTTGCGGAAGTGATCATCCGGACAGCGAAGCCATCCACCTGCTTTCTTGGGATTCAGCCGGGGCATAAGCATTTCCGGGATTTGAAGGAGAGCAGCCAGATCCACGCACTGTCCGGTGTGCTTGTTTACCGGTTCAGCAGCAATCTGTTCTTTGCAAATGTGCAGGTGCTGAAAAACGATATTGAGGATCATATTAAACCGGATACGAAAGCTGTGATCCTTGATGCGGGCGGAATCGGAAGTCTGGATATTACTGCGGCAGACTGCCTGAAACGTCTGCATCAGTCATTGAAAGAAAAGGGCATCCGGTTCTATATGACGGAACATATTTCGGAGGTGAACGAACAGTTAAGGAAGCTTGGACTCGGATATCTGATTGAGGAGGGGTGCGTGCGCAGAACCATTCATATTGCATTGAAGGATATGGGAATCAACCGTCCGTATCCATTGGAAGACGGTGTGGATAATGAGGATCGCAGTGCGTCCCGGAAACGTGCAGATAATCGTGTGCAGGAGTTTGTGTGGGCGTTCGGTTCCGATGCGGAAAAACAGATCGAGCGTCAGATTGAAAAGCAGATTGCACATCTAAAAGAAAGTGGGGATATCGAGGATCTGCTGCATGGACGATGGGCGCATATGGAGGAGCTTGACGAAGATGAGTGGCTGGAACACTTGGAGGAACACCTGAAGGAGATTGTCAATATATCCGGTAAGGATGAACATACCCTTGCGATGCAGATTGAGGAACACAGAAAACAGGTGCATGACCGGATTGCAAAGAATCATCCGGAGCTTGCAGAGCGTTTCAAGGAGCGCAGACATGTCCTCGATACACATCTGAAAGAACGCCATCCAAAGGTGTATGAGCTTGTACTGCAGTCGCGCGAGAAGAATGAACGGAATCGCTGAGTACATCTTCGATAAAAGTGAAAATTCCACGGCAAAATTCTCCGTTTATGATTGCGCAAAACTGATTGAAACAAACGGGTAACTATGCTAGAATATATACAATTATGTGGCGTATAGAGAAATCTATGGCAGACATGAATCTACATGCGTGAATGTTGTTTGTTGCTGCCGACAGCCCGAAAAACAGGAGGATTTATACGATATGGAACAGTATAAAGAGCAGTTTATTGAATTTATGATCGATTGTAACGTATTGAAGTTTGGTGATTTCGTGACAAAGAGCGGAAGAAAGACACCATTTTTTGTGAATACAGGTTTTTACAGAACAGGTTCCCAGTTAGCACGCCTGGGCGAGTATTATGCAGAGGCAATCAAGGACAAGTTCGGCTTTGATTTCGATGTGCTGTTTGGACCGGCATATAAGGGAATCCCGCTTTCCGTAGCTACAACAATGGCGATTGCCAACAAGTACGATGCAGACATCCGTTACTGCTCAAACCGTAAGGAAATCAAAGATCACGGGGATAAGGGAATCCTGCTTGGAAGTCCGATCAACGATGGTGACAAGGTTGTGATTATCGAGGATGTAACAACCGCAGGTACTTCGATTCAGGAGACACTCCCGATTGTGAAGGCACAGGGCGATGTCGATGTGCTCGGTCTTGTTGTATCGGTTGACCGTATGGAGCGTGGCCAGGGGGAGAAGAGTGCACTGATGGAGATCGAAGAAAACTATGGATTAAAGACGACTGCAATCGTAACGATGGCAGAGGTTGTAGAGCATTTGTACAACAAGCCTTACAAGGGAAATGTCGTGATTGATGACACCTTGAAGGCAGCGATTGACGCATATTATGAGCAGTATGGAGTAAAATAGTTTTATTGCAAGTATGGGAGGTCTAAAGTATGGAGAAGTTATATCATAAGCTCAATACAGTCGGAATCAGCAATCTGGTTATTGGAATCGTGACAATTATTGTAGGCGTTGGTGCTGGTGTGACGATGATCGTGAATGGTGCGCGCCTGATTACAGGTAAGAAGGATATTACATTTTAAGGGGTTCATGGAGTCTCGAACAGATTGTGAAAAATAAGTGAATTTACAGAATTGAATTGACAGGACTTTTAAGAGTATGGTACAGTTACCATACTCTTTTTTAACAATATAATTATATCTTTTTTCATTTGCGATAAACATAGAAGATGGATTCCGTCAGATTTCTGCATATAGTTAAGGTATGGAGGAATTAATATGTTTATTTCGTTTTGGAAGAAAATTATTCACAAACTAAAAATTAATAAAATATGGAAACAGGTTCTTGTATATGGAATCGTAGCGTTTTTGATTATGCAGTGTTATCAGTTGCCGTTTGCATTTGAAAATGAAAATATACCTGATGAGGTGGCAAGCATTGGAGACGCAACGTGGATTGACGCATATCCGGATATGAATCTGCAGGAACAGGAAAGCGATGATTTGCAGATAGAAATAGACGGTGTAGAGGTATACAGTGCCAATTCTGATTTATATTACCAGGCTCCGGATACATCAAATCCATTTGTGGCTTATGCAATGAATATTCCAAGAGGAAGTGGTATGAATTCAGATAATCTGTGTGCAACGTATGTATCGCAGGCGTTGTATGGATATTATGGAGATGAGGCCCCTGTTTCCGGAATGACATTGGTATCACAGATATCCAATACGTTAACAGGGAGCAGCAGTTGGGAATGTGTATATGCGGATGCTGCCTGCTTTCCGACTGATAAATTAGAAGCGGAGTTTGATGCAATATTTGATGGTCTGACAAATCCTGGAGATATTGTCTGCTTTGTAAATGGTAGTCTGGATAATTATGTCCATTGTGGTATTGCAGGAGGCGGTGCTGCATTGATCGGACATTTAAAAAGTTCCGGATGGGATTCTTTGCGCTCGTGCTATTATATTGATAATGCAGTCGATGTCAGAAAGATTTGTTCCGGAATGATCGTTTATCGATATAAGGAGAAACCAAAAAAAGGAACGATCTGTGTCTGTAAAAATTATAATGAAGATGTGTATAAAACTAATCCAGAGGTATATGATATTGCCGGTGCCAATTATGCAGTTTATGCAACCCGGCAGGATGCGGTTAATGGAACAAATGCACAGGGATATTGTTATATTGAACCGGACTGGAATGGTGGACCTGCAGGTGACAATGTTTCATGTACTGCAACTACGTATCCGAACCAGAATGGTGTGGAAGTGCAGTTTGAAGAGGGAACGTATTATGTGAAAGAATATAATGTACCAACCAGCGGTGCATGGCGTCTGGATCCAATGGTTTATGAGACAAAAATATATGCAGACAAGCTTACTGTGCTAGGATTACCAAGAGACAGCAATGCGAACCCGATTAATATGGATTATTATTTTATGTATTGTGATACGCAGACGATAGGTCCGGAGCGGGAGTTTCTGGGGGAACTTCAGTTAAAGAAAAACGTGGATCCCAAGTATCAGGAAATGATTCAAGATAATTCCAACTATTCGTTAGATGGAATTGAGTATACGATTTATGCTGTTTCTGGTGATCAGGTGTTTGATGGTTCCAATCCGGTTGGTACTTTTCGGATTGATGAATCCGGAAAAGGAATTGTACAATCCTGTTCACATGATGCAGCTTGTATAGGAACCAACAAAATGAAATTGCGGTTGGGCTGGTATCTGATCTATGAGACAAAGGCAAATACAAGTATGCGCATAAACACAACTCCAAAGTGGGTTCAGATTATGGGTGGACATACGGAGCCGGTTACGATAACTGTGTCGGATAAACCACAGTATGCAAGTATTGGATTATTGCTGCAGAAAAGAGGGAAAGAGCAACAACCGGTTGCGGGGGCTTATTACGAGGTAAAGTACTATCCGTGCGTATCCGATCGGAATCCGGGAGAAAATGGTCATTCAGCAGCAAGAACATGGAATTTCAAGACAGATCAAAATGGGCAGATAATTTATAAAAATGATCCTGCCTGGTTCGTGGATGGAGATGCATTTTATAAAGATGAATACAGAAATGAAGTATTGCCGGCAGGAACTATTACGATTCGGGAAACACGGGCTCCGGAAGGATATTTACTGGATGACACGGTATATGTGAAAAGAATTGTTCCAGATGGAGAGAAAATGGTCATGTCAGAAAATGCAACCTATGTTACAGAGAAAGAAATAAGGGGGGATCTGTCTTTCCGAAAAGTAAATGAAGATGGAACGCCTCTTGCTGATGTTGAGTTTCTAATTTCGGATGGGGCAGGTACTTCATACCATGTCTGGACAGATCAAAATGGATATTATTCAACAGCGGCATCCTATATTCCACATTCATATCGAACCAATGAACAAAAACAGGGATGTGGAGTCTGGTTTGGACGTGCAGAGGTGGATGATGCACAGGGTGCACTTCCGTATGGAGAATATAGCATTCAGGAATTACGGTGTGACGCAAATAAAAATCAATATCGGAATATGGAAGCTGTGACGGTTCGTATATCAGAAAATAATACGATTGTTGAGTTGGGAACATTTGTAAATTACAGATTTCCATCTATTAAAACAAAGGTGGGATATAATCTGACAGACTTTACGGAGATGCCGGATTCTGTTGTTCCGTGCACGGATATTGTATCGTTTGATGGGCTGGAAATAGGACATACCTATCGAATAAGCGGAGAAATTCGCTGGCAAAAAGATGCGGGGCTGTTAGAAGAGAAATACATAGAACAGGCAGGATATACAGAATTTGTTGCAACTGAGGAGCAAATGGATGTGGATGTCCTCTATAAAATAAAATATTGTGAAGCGCTGGCTGGCGTACCGATTGTATTTTTTGAATATGTGGAAGATACCGCTTATCCGGGAGAGACAGTAGCGGTACATACCGATATCAATGATGGAATGCAGACAATATGTTTTCCAAAGCATGAAGAACCGACGACAGAGGAGGAGACAACGGAAACGCCGACAACGACAGAAGCGGTGACAACAGAAATGCCAACAACGACAGAAGCGGTGACAACGGAAGTACCAACGACAACAGAGACAATAGTAACCGTGGAGACTATACCAACAACTGAAGTAAAGGGTACGTCAGAGACATTGACGACAGAAATAACGACAGAAAAAGCACAGACAGAAGAATCAGTAAAAACCGGAGATGAGGCAAATCTGTTTTTGGTGATTATGATTTTATCGACAACATTTGTGGGAATTATACTATTGGTAATGGGTAAAAAGCATAACAGAAGATAATAAAAGACAATAAAACCCCCATTCTGTCATACTGTACAGAATGGGGAAAATTAAAAATATCAATCATGCAATGTTTTGTGTTTGCTTAAAAGCTCGATAAAATCGGTAGAATTCAAAGGCTTGGAGAAAAGATAACCCTGCAATGTATCACAGAATTGATTCTGCAGGATCTGTAACTGCTCGTTATCTTCAACGCCTTCTGCTACAACGGAGATATCCATTTTATGTGCCAGATCAATGATAGAATCTGCGATGCAGCGATCTTTTTCATTGCTACAGATACCATCAATAAATGATTTGTCAATCTTCAGGGTATCAATTGGAATCTGCGTCAGGTAGTTGAAAGAAGAGTAGCCAGTTCCAAAATCGTCTAATGCGATAGAACAACCAAGTTCTTTCATCTGATTAATAAGCTTTAAATTATGTTCGAAAGAGTTCATCAGAACACTTTCCGTAATCTCAATTTCAAGATGCTTCAGATTCATGCCTGTTTTTTCCGGGATATCTCTTATGATGTCAATCAGATGGTCGTCTTTTAACTGCGTGGTTGATACATTGACTGATACACGGAGTGGACCAAATCCGCTCTTGATCAGAACCTGATTGAAATTGCACGCTTCGATCAATGCCCATTCACCAAGGATGTTGATGATACCGGTTTCCTCTGCGATTGGGATAAATTCGGCAGGAGAGATAAAACCAACCAGTTCGGACTCAATACGCATCAGAGCTTCATAGCCGGTAACCTGACCACTTTCCACATTGACCTGAGGCTGATATTGTAAGTAAATCTCATTTTTATCAATAACATGGGATAAAATCTCGGCAAGATCGTTCCTGCGGTTGACATCATCCTCCATGTAGCTGTCGAAGAAGCAGTAGCTGTTTTTACCGGAGTTCTTCGCATTATACATTGCGATATCTGCATTTTTGATAAGCTCACTGACTGTCAGTCCGTTATTCGGGAAGACTGCAATACCGACACTCATGGAAACCATGGCAGTTTCATCGTTTAAGATAAATGGATGATGTACAATATTGACAAGCTGTTCTGCGAAGTTCTCCAGATCGTCCACGTTATCAAAGCGATTCTTTAATACCAGAAATTCATCGCCACCATTTCGAGCCAGAATGTCATCAGATGCGATACAGGAAAGCATCCGGCTGGAGACATCCTTTAACAGAAGGTCACCATAGTCATGCCCGAGTGTATCGTTGATATTTTTAAAATTGTCCAGATCAATAAAGAAGATGGCATGCCTGCTGGCACCGACGCTTGCGTCATGAAAAATATCGTAAGCATATTTCATGAATGCAACACGGTTATACAAACCGGTCAGGCCATCGTGGTAGGCAAGCTGTTCGATGTGTGCATAGTTCTTTTTCAGTTCCTGTTCGCTGACTTCCAAAGCGGCTTTGGAAGCGGATAATTCCTTGTAGTTGTTTGAGATAATATCCATCATGCTGTTGAACATGCGGGCGAGATCTCCGAATTCATTGTCAGATAAAATATCACATTTGACATCCAGATTTCCGGAAGAGGCGTCCGACATGTTGTCACGCAGGGTGTAAATCGGCTCTGTGTATTTCGCAGATAAAATCTGGCTCATCCACACTGCAATCAGAAGAATGATGATGAGTGTGATACTCATTGTGATTGGCAATGTTGTTAGTATTTGCTGATATTGTGTTCCCTGCTGTTTGATCAGATACAGCCAGTTGGAATCGGAAAGCTTGCAAAAACCATAGATATTTCCGAAAGAGGAGGCTTTGAGATGTCCATAGTCATTTGTATTATCAGCTCCTTTCAGACAGTTAAATGCCTGTGTTTCGAGTTCCTTTTGCCCGGTCAGTCCGGTAGAAGTGAAGAGATAGCCACCATCGCTTGTCAGGATGAATGCGGAACCATCTTCCGGGATAAATGATCCGAAATACTTGGATGTAATATTGGCACGGATCAGACCCACAATCTGACTTTTAATGATAATTGGAGATACAACATCAATACTCTCAATCTCCTTGGGAGAGGAACACTGTAAAATCTTGGTTTCGGTGATATCTTCCACAGGAATTGTCATATGCTCCTGCCAGTCTGCAGTGTTTATTTTGTCAGAACTTGTAATATAATATCCGTCGACATCATAGAGATAGTAGTTAACGTTATTTCCGGTATAATCGGAAGCTGTTGAAAATAGCTCTGAGACATTTGTATAGTAAGGAGAGTCATTTCCAAGAGTAACACCATTGTAATTTTCCAAAACCAGATTCTGGATGTTTGTACCATTGGCCAGACCTTCAACTTCCGCAATCTGGGAGTTTAACTGCGCTTGAAATCCCATGCCATAGTTTTTGGCAAGCTGTTCGGTAGATTCTGTTGCAAGCTCCATGTATTTTTTATAAGATAAATTGTATGTAAAGATTGTCAGAAATATAAGTGGCAGACACGCCATTAAAACAAGCGACAATCGCAAAGACTTTTGTATAGACATAAACCGTTCCCCTCAAAGTAAAGTATGTATCATAAATGTAATAGATATATTATATAGGAAAAGTTAAGAATATTCAATCATGAAAGCACTTATTTTTGCATTTGTACGGCAGTTGCTTTTTGGCTTGGGATTGTGTATAATAATCAATAAATTATGAATTCTTGACAGAAGAATTACATGAAGGAGGGGCGTTATGTTTGGAGTTTATTTTGGAAAATATCTCGAAGATGCGGGTGTGTTGACACATGAGCAATATACGGAAATCGTAGAGGCAAGTCGTACAGCACGTGTAAAGATGGGATTGCTCGCAGTCAGTGAAGGAATTATGACAAAGGAACAGGCAGACGAGGTCAATCAGCTGCAGGCGATGAAGGATGCCAGATTTGGTGATATTGCAGTGGAAAAGGGTTATTTGACAGATGAGCAGGTTGGAAAACTTCTGAAAAAACAAGGGGATTCCTATCTTTTATTTGTACAGGCACTTGTAGAACGCAAGCTGCTTACTTTGGAGGATATTCAGAAGTATCTGAATCATTATAAAAAGTCAGAGCGTTATACGGCACTTGAGATTGATGCATTGAAAAGCTCAGATATCGATAAAATTATTCAGATTTTCTTAAAAGACAATCAGGTTCCGGCAATTGTGAAGGATTATCTTGCATTGCTTGCCAGAAATATGGTTCGTTTTGTTGATAACAAGGTTCGTTTTGAGCGGATTGAACGTATCCATACATATACAAGCAGGTACATTGCAAGCCAGTGCTTTAATGGCGATTATAATCTGTTTATCGGTATCTGTAATGTTGGAACAAAGCCGATTGCTACTGAGTTTGCAAAAGAAGAATTTGAAGTGATTGATGAGGATAGTCTGGATGCAGTATGTGAGTTCATCAATGTATGCAATGGGTTATTTGCATCAAAGGAGTCTCTGGAGGGTGTTCATATTGATATGCTTCCGCCGGAGATGTATACCGATATCACAACCATCAGTTCAGAGGGGATGATGTTCCTGCTTCCATGTTATGTGCATGGTGAACGTGCAGATATAGTAATCTGTCTGGAAACAAAGTGGAATATCGGTTAATACGGAAAGAATAGGATAAATAAGGAGAATGATTATCATGGCCAATATATTGATTGTAGATGATTCAAGAACATCCCGTAAAATCTTAAGAGGACTTTTGGAACAAAACGGATATGTAGTTGTTGGCGAGGCTAAAAATGGACAGGAAGGTTATGATATGTACGCACAGTACAAGCCTGACCTTGTAACCATGGATATTACAATGCCGGTGATGTCCGGTGTGGATAGTCTGAAGAAAATTAAGGCGGATTTCCCGGATGCAAAGATTGTTATGGTTTCCGCAGCCGGACAGCAGCATAATATGTTAGAAGCTGTCCAGAGTGGTGCCGCAGAGTTTATTGCAAAACCATTTGATGCAGAGACGATCAAGAATGTATTAAATACCGTTCTCGAAGGTTAAGTAAAAAGAAAAATAAGCATGGAATGGTCGTATATACCCGATATGTATATATGACCATTTGTGTTGTTTGAATAAAGTCAGTGGAGTTGTTTTATAAATGATAGAGACAGTTGTATCCGTAGATTTGATGGTGGAAGAAGAACTGAAGGTAAAGAAAAATCATCTGGCACCGGATTTTCCTACGGGAGAAGAAAAGAGAATCTGTATTGTATCCGGGTTGTATGGGGATGAATTGCAGGGGCAGTATATCTGTTATGAGGTGATTCGCCGGATTAAACTGGAATATGAAAATCTGGTTGGGATTGTGGATGTATATCCGGCCTTGAATCCGATGGGCCTCGATTCTAAGACGAGAGAGATCCCAGGTTCGGGAATTGATATGAATTCCATATTTCCGGGATCAAAGCTAGGTGCGTTGGGTGAGTATACCGCATCCTGTATTTTCGATGATATCAAAGGGGCTGATGTTTGTATTGATCTGCATGCAAGTAATCTGTATGTACATGAGGTGCCGCAGGTTCGTATGAACGATGACCGGGTGGATGAGCTGATGCCCATCGCTAAGTGTCTGAATGTGGATATGATCTGGATTCATCCGAGCAATTCTGTATTGAACGGAAGCCTTGCATATTCCTTAAATGAAGTTGGCGTGCGTTCGGTCGTAATTGAGTCCGGGGTTGCATATCGGATCAATCAGCAGTATTGCAATGAGATTGTGGATGGATTGTTTGCGCTGATGAAGGAGATGGGAATCTGGAAAGGAAAAACTGTGACACCGAAGAAGGTCCCAATCACAAATGATAAGGACATCCGATATATTAATGCGGAAAGCAGCGGTATCTTTATTCCGGTAGTACAGTTATTTGCACAGGTAAAAAAAGGGGACGAACTTGGAACAGTTGTAAATGTGATTACCGGCGCTGTGGAAGAAGTTGTATATGCATCCGGAGATGGTATGATTTGTTCCATGCGCGATTATCCGGTTATTGAGGAAGGCTCCCTGCTTGCAAGAATTGTGGGAGGAAACACCTATGAATAAAGAAATTATATTTTCGATGAATACAGCATTTCGTGGAGAATTTAGCATTCATGGATATTCATATGGACGCGGGGATAAAGCAGCATGTATAGTTGGTTCTATGCGTGGAAATGAATACCAGCAGTTATATATGTGCTCACTTCTGGCACAGAGACTGGCAGAGATTGAGGCACAGGGAGATGTGGTAGCAGGAAAGGAAATCCTGCTGATTCCTACACTGAATTACAGTTCAATGAACGCAGAAAAGAAAAAATGGATTTCGGATGATTCGGATATCAACCGTTCGTTTCCTGGTAATATCGAAGGAACTGCGACAAGCCGGATTGCGGCAACGCTGATGGATCGTGTCAAAGATTATACATACGGTATCCAGTTTGCGAGCTTTTATCTGCAGGGAATCTCGATTCCGCATGTCCGGATGATGGAGACCGGTACGGAGAGTACCAGTCTGGCAAATTTGTTTGGCATGCCATATGTGCTTACCGGAGATACACGTTCGTTTGATACGGCAACACTTAATTATAACTGGCAGAAGATGGGAACACAGGCTTTTTCAGTATACTCTGCTACAACAGATACACTGGATGGCGAGAGTGCAAAGATGGCGGTAAGCGCGGTGCTCCGGTTTCTGACACGTATGGGGATCATCCGCTATGAGAGCCATGGCGGATATATTTCAACGACACTCAAGGAAAAAGATCTTGTGTCAGTACGTGCCGATGAGGCAGGTTTTTTCCGTTGCATCGTCGGGGTAAATCAGGAGGTAAAACGCGGGCAGGTGCTTGCGGAGATCATTAACCCGATGGATGGTAATATTAAGGCTGAAATTTTGGCACCGACGGATGGAATTGTGTTTTTTGTACAAAATTCTCCACTCGTGTTCCAAAATGTGGTAATATACAAAATTGTAAGACGTATGCACCAGTAATGTGCAGGAAGGAAATTACAAAATTCAGGAGGAAAGTCATGAGCAAGGTTAGACGAATCTATGTAGAAAAGAAAGATGCTTATGCGGTTAAGGCAAAGGACTTAAAGAAGCAGTTCAAGGATTATCTTGGAATCAAAGCTGACAATGTCCGCGTCCTGACACGGTATGACATGGAAGGCGTATCAGAGGATACCTACAATAAAGCGAAGGTTACAATTTTCTCGGAGCCACCAATCGATGTCGTATATGAAGAATCATTTCCAATGAATGAGAAGGAGAAATGCTTCTCTCAGGAATATCTTCCGGGACAGTTCGATCAGCGTGCAGATTCTGCGGAGCAGTGTGTCAAGCTTCTGAACGAGGAGGAGACACCAGTCATCAAGACAGCGACAACCTATGTGGTAGAGGGTGACGTGACAGAAGAGCAGATGCAGACAATCCGGGAGTACGTTGTTAACCCGGTTGATTCCCGTATCACAGACGAGACAAAGCCGGAGACGTTGGTTACAAACTTCGAGGAACCGGCAGATGTGAAGATCTTTGATGGGTTCAAGGATATGCCAGAAACAGAGCTTAAGGCACTGTATGATTCACTCGGACTTGCTATGACAATCAAGGATTTTGAGCATATACAGAAATATTTTAAGAACGAAGAACACAGAGATCCATCTATGACTGAGATCCGTGTGCTCGACACATATTGGTCTGACCATTGTCGTCACACAACATTCTCAACAGAGCTTACAAATGTTGCATTTGACGATGGATATTACAAGGATGTGATTGCTGAGACATATGATCGTTATGTTGATGCAACAAAGGAGATGTACAAGGGCAGAGACGATAAGTTTGTCTGCCTGATGGACATCGCCCTTATGGCAATGAAGGAGCTGAAGAAAGCAGGCAAGCTTGATGATCAGGAAGAGTCTGACGAGATCAATGCATGCTCCATTGTTGTTCCGGTTAAGGTTGATGGCGTCGAAGAAGAGTGGCTGGTAAGCTTTAAGAACGAGACACATAATCATCCGACAGAAATCGAGCCATTTGGTGGCGCTGCAACCTGTCTGGGTGGTGCGATCCGTGATCCATTGTCAGGACGTTCTTATGTATACCAGGCAATGCGTGTGACAGGAGCCGCAGATCCTACCGTATCTTTGAAGGATACGATGCATGGAAAGCTTCCACAGAGAAAGATCGTGAAGGTTGCTGCCGAAGGTTACAGCTCTTATGGTAACCAGATTGGCCTTGCCACAGGACTTGTAAAGGAAGTATATCATCCAAACTACGTTGCAAAGCGTATGGAGATCGGTGCTGTTATGGGTGCAGCTCCAAGAAGATGTGTGAAACGTCTGAATTCTGATCCGGGCGATATCATCATCCTGCTCGGTGGACGTACCGGACGTGATGGCTGTGGTGGAGCAACCGGTTCTTCCAAGGCACATACAGAAAGCTCGATTGAGACATGTGGTGCTGAGGTACAGAAGGGTAATGCACCAACAGAGCGTAAGATCCAGCGCCTGTTCCGTCGGGAAGAGGTTGCAAGCCTGATTAAAAAATGTAACGACTTTGGTGCCGGCGGTGTGTCTGTCGCAATCGGTGAGCTTGCGGATGGTTTACAGATCGACCTGGATAAGGTTCCAAAGAAATATGCAGGTCTCGATGGTACAGAGCTTGCAATCTCCGAGTCACAGGAGCGTATGGCAGTCGTTGTTGATCCAAAGGATGTTGACAAGATGATGCAGTATGTTGCAGAGGAAAACTTAGAGGCTGTTGCGGTTGCAGTCGTGACAGAAGAGAAGCGTCTGGTACTTTCATGGAGAGGTAAAGAAATCGTCAATCTGTCCCGTGCATTCCTCGATACAAACGGTGCACATCAGGAGACAGATGTCAAGGTTTCCATGCCGGATGCATCTGCAAAATATTTTGATGAGAAGAAGGATGCTTCGGATGTGAAGAAGCTTTGGTTAGATACACTTTCTGATTTGAATGTCGCTTCCCAGAAGGGACTTGTGGAGATGTTCGATTCATCAATCGGTGCAGGTACGGTTACAATGCCATATGGCGGTAAGTACCAGCTTTCTGAGACACAGACGATGATCGCAAAGCTTCCGGTATTGAAGGGAAAGACCGATACAGTTACGATGATGAGCTATGGCTTTGATCCGTACCTGTCAAGCTGGAGCCCATATCATGGAGCTATCTATGCGGTATTGACATCTGTTGCGAAGATCGCAGCAGCAGGTGGTGATGTAAGCAAGGTAAGACTGACATTCCAGGAGTATTTCGAGAGACTTGGTACGGATCCATATCGTTGGGGTCTGCCACTTTCCGCATTGCTCGGAGCTTATGATGTACAGATGGGACTGGGACTTCCTTCTATCGGCGGTAAGGATTCCATGTCCGGTTCCTTCAATGATATTGATGTTCCACCAACTCTGGTCAGCTTTGCAGTGGATGTAGCAAGCTATCAGGATGTGGTAACACCGGAATTAAAGAAAGCAGGCAATCAGCTTGTATGCTTCGATATCAAGCGCGATGCTTATGATAAGCCGGATTACAAGGATGCAATGGATAAATACGAGAAGCTGCATCAGGCAATCACGGAAGGCAAAGTTGTATCCGCTTATGCAATCGGCTTCGGTGGTATGATCGAGGCTGTCTCCAAGATGGCATTTGGTAACAAGCTTGGTGTGAAGCTTGCAAAGACTGTCGATGCAGATGATCTTACAGCGAAGAAATATGGTTCTATCATTCTTGAAGTAGAAAAAGACAAAGTGACAGAGCTTGGCATTCCATGTACAGTTATCGGTGAAGTACAGGATGCACCGGAATTCGTATATGGTGATAGTGTGATCACAATGGATGAGGCACTGGATGCATGGACAAAGAAGCTTGAAAAGGTATTCCCGACAGAGTCCGGTGTAGAGCAGAACGATAAGATCAATGATACATTGAAGATCGTAGACGGAAAGGTAAGCACAGGACTGTATGATGCCGGTTCTATCTATGTAGCAAGGAATAAAGTAGCAAAGCCAAAGGTATTTATTCCGGTATTTCCTGGAACAAACTGCGAGTACGATTCAGCCAAGGCGTTTGAAAATGCAGGTGCGGAGGTACAGACAATCGTATTCCGCAACATGGATGCACAGGGTATCCGTGATTCGGTAGATGCATTCACGAAAGCAATCAGTGAAAGCCAGATCATCATGTTCCCAGGTGGTTTCTCTGCTGGTGATGAGCCGGATGGTTCCGGTAAGTTCATCGCAACTGCATTCCGGAATGCGAAGATTGCGGATGAGGTTATGAAGCTTCTGCATGAACGTGATGGATTGGCACTTGGTATTTGTAATGGTTTCCAGGCACTCATCAAGCTCGGACTTGTTCCTTACGGTGAGATTCGTCCACAGGAGGCTGATTCACCGACATTGACGATTAATAGCATCGGCCGTCATCAGTCCAAGATGGTTTATACAAAGGTTGTTACAAACAAGAGTCCATGGCTGCAGAAGGCTAAGCTTGGTGGTGTGTATACTGTACCAATCTCACATGGTGAGGGACGTTTTGTTGCAAGCAAGGAGTGGACAGAGAAGCTCTTCGCAAATGGACAGGTTGCAACTCAGTATGTTGATATGGATGGCAATCCAACAATGGATGAATATTACAATGTCAATGGTTCTTACTACGCAATCGAGGGTATCACAAGCCCGGATGGCCGTGTACTTGGTAAGATGGCACACTCTGAGCGTAAAGGAACTGCTGTGGCAGTAAATATCTACGGAGATCAGGATCAGAAGATCTTTGAGTCCGGTGTTGCTTATTTCTCATAAATAAAGGTTAAGATTGCGGCATGGACACATGTCACGGAAAGGGGATGTGTGTTCATGCCACATATTATTTCTATACAGAATTTACAGGATACGGATCTGGATATATACGCCAGACTTTCAGAGGCGCAGCTTCTTCGTTACCGGGAGCCGAAACCTGGTATCTTTATTGCGGAAAGTCCGATTGTCGTGGAACGGGCGATTGCTGCCGGATATCATTCAATCTCTGTCCTGGTGGATGAATCAGAGGTATCGAAACAACAGGGATTGCTTGAAGCGTGTGGAAATATTCCTGTTTATACTGCGAAGTTTGATGTGCTGACACAGATTACCGGGTTTAAGCTGACACGTGGAATGTTATGTGCGATGGAGAGAAAGAAGCTTCCGGAAGCAGATGTCTTATGTGGGAATATGCACCGGATTGCTGTACTTGAGGATGTAATGAATCCGACAAATGTTGGAGCAATATTCCGTTCGGCGGCGGCACTTGGCATGGATGCAGTGCTTTTAACACATGGATGTGCGGATCCGCTGTACCGGAGAGCAATCCGTGTCAGCATGGGTACAGTATTTCAGATACCATGGACATATCTGCCGAAGACGGAAGAAGATACCGCACAGATACTTCATACGCTGGGCTTTCCATGTGTGGCAATGGCACTTCGGGATGATTCGTGTGAGATCTGTGATTCGCGGTTTGCGAAGCTTGATAAACTTGCTGTGATTCTTGGAACGGAAGGAGAAGGGCTGCGCCAGGAGACGATTATGCACAGTGATTATACCGTGAAGATACCGATGACACATGGGGTGGATTCCTTGAATGTGGCGGCTGCGAGTGCGGTCGCATTCTGGGAATTGTCAAAAAGAGAAACCGTTTAAGCGCGGTTTCTTTTTATTAAAAAAAATCAAAAAAGTGATTGACAAATTGTTTTATCGTGTTATAATACACTCAAATCCTACTTAAAAAGTAGGAATATAGGGAAATAGAGAAGCAATAGATAATATAAGAAAATCTGGAGGTAGACATTATGAGTAAAGTAATTAAAAGTGCGTTGGAATTGATTGGTGATACACCTTTGCTTCAGGCAGATCGTTATGCGAAGAAGGCAGATGTGACAGATGTAAATCTGTTCGTAAAGCTGGAGTACCTGAATCCATCAGGGTCCGTAAAGGATCGTATTGCACTTGCAATGATCGAGGATGCTGAGGAAAAGGGAGAACTTAAGCCGGGCGCAACAATCATTGAGCCAACATCCGGAAATACAGGCATCGGTATTGCAGCCGTTGCGACAGCGAAGGGCTATCGTGCAATCCTGACACTGCCGGAGACCATGAGTGTAGAGCGTAGAAATCTTCTGAAGGCATATGGTGCAGAGCTTGTACTGACAGATGGTTCTAAGGGAATGAAGGGTGCCATTGCAAAGGCAGAAGAATTGAAGGAGTCTATTCCGGGAGCAATCATCCTTGGACAGTTTGATAACCCGGCCAATTCCGAGATGCACAAGAAGACAACCGGACCGGAGATCTGGGAGCAGACAGAGGGTAAGGTTGATATTTTCGTAGCTGGTGTTGGTACAGGTGGAACGCTGACCGGTGTTGGTGAGTATCTGAAGTCTAAGAATCCGGATGTGAAGATTGTGGCGGTAGAGCCTGCAACAAGTGCAGTTCTTTCAACCGGTCAGGCCGGATCCCATAAGATTCAGGGTATCGGAGCCGGATTTGTGCCAAAGGTACTCAATACGAAGATCTACGATGAGATTATTACGATTGAGAACGACGATGCATTTGAAGAGGGAAGAGCCTTTGCAAGAGCCGAGGGTATTCTGGTTGGTATCTCTTCCGGTGCGGCATTGAAAGCAGCAGATATCCTTGCAAAGAGACCGGAGAACAAGGGCAAGACAATTGTTGCATTACTTCCGGATTCTGGTGACAGATATCTGTCTACTGCATTATTTGCAGAGCAGTAAAGAGAAGAAAATGAACGGATAAAATATTGTTCGTTATCTTGACTTATGTTAGTGCCGATTATATAATTTTTTGTATCTGCGGAAAGCAACGGAACTTATAATTATATAATCGGTTACTTTATGGAGGAATTTGCATGAAAATATCAACAAAGGGAAGGTATGCACTTCGTCTGATGCTTGATTTGGCAGTTTATAACACCGGAGAGCCGATTAGTTTAAAAGACGTTGCAAAGAGGCAGAATATATCTGAAAAATATATGGAGCAGATTATTTCTGTATTGAATAAGGCGGGATTTGTGCGCGGAATCCGAGGCGCACAGGGTGGATATCTGCTTTCTCGTACACCGAAGGATTATACGGTTGGTATGATCTTACGATTGACGGAGGGCGAGCTTGCTCCGGTTGCCTGCGTTGGACAAAATCCAATTGACTGCGAGAGAAGAAATAGCTGTGTGACGGTTCGTATCTGGGAGAGACTCTATGATGCGATATCGGATGTCGTAGATAATATCACATTGCAGGATCTGGTTGATTGGAACAACGAGCAAGCGGATCAATACATGATATAATAATTCCGTCATGCAAATAAGCAGCGAGGCTGCTTGCAGACGGAGGTGCTTATTTATATGACGGATAAACAGACATAAGCATGAAGGACGATAGTCCGGAATGCGCATGGCTGTTACGATTTCGGGAGTTCGAAGAACGGAGAAATCGTGATTATTATATGTAATGTATAATGATAATCACGAGTTCGCAGAACGGAGAAATCGTGAATATTATGAATAAGACGGAATCGTGTTCAATGATGCATCGGCATAAAAAAATTATATATGGAATATTGATCATCTGTATGGTTTTTTTTGGTATTTTCGGTTCGGGAAATCTCCTGCGGGATGGAGAGCGAACTTCTTCGGAATCGTCAGATACGGAAGAAATAGCCACGACACAGATTTCTGCGACAACCGAGCAGGCGGCAGAAGAAGGAACGCATTCTTCTTCGGATGCACAAATGACAGTGCTTGATGTGCGGATACAGGACAAGATTCAGACGATGAGTCTGGAAGAAAAAGTCGGACAGATGTTTTTTGTAAAAAATGATGGACGCTTCGGACCGGATGAGCTAACGCAATATCCGGTTGGGGGCATTATTTTGTTTGCAGGGGATCTGGCTGGGGAGACGGCAGATTCGCTGACAGAGAAGATCCAGTCGTTTCAGGATGCTTCGGATATCCCATTGCTGATCGGAACGGATGAAGAAGGGGGTACGGTGACGCGTGTCAGCCGGTATAGTGCGCTGTCTGACCATGTTTTTGCCTCGCCGAGATCCATCTATGCATCAGGAGGCATGGATGCAATTAGAAAAGACACGGAAGAAAAATCAAAGCTACTGTTGTCGTATGGAATTAATGTCAATTTTGCACCAGTCTGTGATCTATCCGGAAATAAAAGTGATTTTATATATGAACGGTCTTTTGGAGATGATCCACAGGAGACAGCGGAATATGTCGATACGGTAGTTACGACAATGCAAAAGCAACGGATTGGAACGGTATTAAAACATTTTCCCGGATATGGAAGCAATGGGGATACCCATGTAAACCGGATTGAAGACACGCGGACGTATGAGCAGTTTGTGACGCAGGACTATATTCCGTTTGAGGCAGGCGTAAATGCAGGTGCGGATTGTATCTTAGTCAGTCACAATGTGGTTGCTGCGATTGACGATACATATCCGGCATCCCTGTCGGCAAAGGTGCACGACGAGATTCGGAACGTATTGCAGTTTGACGGTGTGGTGATCACTGATGATCTGATGATGAGCGGGGTGTCTGCAGGATATGATCTGGATGAGGCGGCAGTGCAGGCGGTCAAAGCGGGAAATGATATGCTTCTTTCTACGAACTATCAGGAGCAGTTCAAGGCTGTGTTACAGGCGGTCAAAGATGGAGAAATCGACGAGTCTCAGATAGACATGGCAGTTGCACATGTGTTGAGATGGAAGAACAAGTTAGGACTTGAAATATTTTAGAAATTGACAGAAAGGGGTAACGGATGAAATTAATACATTGTGCGGATATTCATTTGAATTCCTCCCTGTCTACACATCTGGACGGAGAGAAACGGAAACAGCGGAGAACCGAGATTCTGCATACGTTTTTACGCATGGTGGATTATGCCGCAGAGCAATCGGTGGATGGAATACTCATCGCCGGAGACCTGTTTGATACGAAGAAGGTTGACCGGACAACTGGGGATGCCGTGCTTTCTGCAATCATTGGACATCCGGAAATCTTGTTTTTCTATCTGCGTGGAAATCATGATGCAGATGGTTTTCTGCAGTCACTAGAGAAAATCCCGGATAACCTGAAGCTGTTTGGTGATACATGGCGTTCATATGCGTGGGAAGAAGATGGTGCGACAATCGTGATCACGGGAGCGGAGAGCTCTGCGCGGAATACGCAGACGCTATACACATCGCTCAGACTTGATCAAAAGCATATCAATCTTGTGATGCTGCATGGGCAGGAGACACCCTACGCAAGCGGGTCAAGACAGGATGCGGAACAGATTCCACTTGCTTTATTACAAAATAAGGGAATCGATTATCTGGCACTCGGGCATATCCATACATACAAGCGCGGGCAGCTCGATGCAAGGGGAATTTATGTGTATCCCGGTTGTTTAGAGGGCAGAGGCTTTGATGAATGCGGTTTACATGGGTTCTGTCTGCTTGATATTGATGCAGCACATCATAAGCTGCAGGATACTTTTGTCCCGTTTGCAAGCCGCAGACTGTGGGAAACATCGGTGGATGTAAGTGGATGCGCATCCGGTGTGGATGTCTTAGATGCTGTCAGAGAGACGTTACAGGAGATGCAAGTGCAGTCTGCCGATCTGGTGAAGGTCTGTCTGACCGGCAGTCTGCCTGCAGGTGTGGAAGTAGATGCAGAATTGCTTGCGATGCAGCTTGCGCAATCTTTTTTTTATGTAAAGGTTGTGAACCGGATCGTGCCGGAGATCGACTATGCGTCATATACATATGATACCTCTTTAAAGGGTGAATTTGTTCGGCTGGTTCAGGCACAGACCGGTCTTTCGGAAGAGGAGAAGGCAAAGATTATCCAGACAGGGATATTGGCACTTGCCGGGGAGGCGTTCGTATGAGACTACTGACATGTCATATTGAAAACTTTGGAAAATTGTCGGATTTTTCCTATGATTTTGCAGATGGATATAATGCTATTGTGCTTCCGAACGGTGCAGGGAAAAGCACGTTTGCGGCATTTATCCGTGTAATGTTCTATGGCTTTGCCGGGGAGACAAAGCGGACAGAAATCGAGAAGGAGCGGAAGCGTTATCAGCCGTGGCAGGGTGGTACCTATGGCGGGCAGGTTACATTTACGGTGGACGGAAAATATTATCTGTTGTCGCGTGTCTTCGGGAAGACAGCAAAGGGCGATTCTTTCCGGTTACAGGATGCGGATACTTTGCTTGATAGTACGGATTACACGGAACAGACCGGGCAGGAGTTGTTCGGAATCGATGCGGAATCCTTTCAGCGGACCATCTATATCGGTCAGGCGGAGTGTGCGGCGTTTGCGGCGACAGATAGTGTGAGTGCGAAGCTTGGCAATCAGATGGAAGAGACCGAGGATATGGCAAGCTATGACGTGGCAAATAAAAAGCTTGCCGATGCGATCAATCAGTTATCGGATAAGCGGAGCACCGGAAAACTTGCGAAGCTCGAACGGGAAGCGCGAGTGATTGCCCAGGAGATACAGGAAAAAACTGCAGTGCAGGAAGAATTAGACTCGGTTTCAAACCAGTTGACGGCAGTGAAGGCACACTGGAATGCATGTGTCGCAGGGAAAATGTCTGGGGAAAACGATGAGAAAAAAGCTGCAAGTCCATCCAGACAGGAACAGGCAGATAGCTTGCAGCACAGAAAAAATGAAAAAAACGAACAGCGCAAATATAAAGGGTTCACAGGTGTCGTCTTAGGACTGCTTGTGATCGTGTATGCACTGCTTGCCGCAGGCAAAGGGTATCGCATGTTGATCCTCATCTGTGGTGGATTCAGTGTAGCTGCAGGTGCTTTTATGCTGCTTGGCTATGCGATAAGCAGGAGAAAACAACGACCGGAGACAAAGCCGGAGCAGCCAAATCCGCTTTCGGAAGAACAGCAGCAACAGCGGGCATCAGAGATGGAGACGCTGTCGAGGCAGATCCTGCAATACAGCCGGAGACTTGATGAGTTGGAGAGCGAGTTTGACACACTGACGGAAAAGGAAAGAAAATTGCACTCTCTTAATGAAGAATTGATTACGCTTCGGGAAAAATGTGATATAATACAAAAGACTAAGGCTTTTTTGATGCAGGCAAAGGAATATTACGGTGCACGCTATCAGGCACCGGTTATGGATGCATTCCGGAGGTATTACCGGATGTTAGCAGGTGAAGACGGAACAGCGTATGGACTTACGGCGACGTTCGGGATGGAAAGGCAGGAGCAGGGAATGTACCGGGATATGGGATATTTCAGCCGGGGATATCAGGATATGACCGGTTTATGCATGCGTCTTGCATTCGCGGATGCCATGTACCGGGAGAAAAAGCCGTTTCTGATTCTGGATGATCCGTTCGTAAATCTCGATGAGGAAAAAATAGAGCATGGAAAAGCATTTATAAGAGAAATCGCAAAGGAATATCAGGTGATTTATTTCACTTGTCACGAAAGCCGTGCGTGATAAAGGGGTATACTATGTACACATATAATAAAAAAGTACTTTTTTCAGATGTTGATGCAACAAGAAGAATGTCGTTTGGAAGTCTGATGGATGCCATGCAGGATTGTGTCAACATCAATTCCGAGTCGGTAGGCAGAGGCATTGACTATATGCTTGAGCATAAGCGGACCTGGTTCGCAATCGGCTGGAATATTGAGATCCGCCGTATTCCGAAGATGTTCGAGGAGATAAGCGTGAAGACCTGGGCGTATGAATTTGCAACATCCATCGGCTATCGTAATGTTATTGTGACAGATGAGAACGGCGAGGATATTGTCTGTGCCGATTCGATGTGGACACTCATGGATATGGAGACGAAGCATCCGGTTCGGATTGAAGAAGAGGATGCAAAGGGATATGAGATCAGACCGCGGTATCCGATGGAAAGATGCGGTAGAAAGATCCGTCTGCCGAAGGAATTCGAGGTTGTTGACACAGTAGTTGTGCCAAAAGCCGACATCGATTACAACGGACATATGAGTAACGCAAAATATATCCTGCTTGCCAATGAATATCTCGAGGATATCACGCGTGTCAGTCGGATCCGCGTGGAATATAAGAGTCAGGCGCGGTATAGGGAGACTCTTGTGATCGAGCGTGCACAGTTGGAGAATAAAACAGACGGCAGAACGGAAACACATGTGATCGTCAAGATGAGCGGCAAAGAGGCGGGCGATGTCAAAGCCGTTGTTGATTACAGTATAATAGAAGCTTAAAATACGATTTCGTAGATAAAAATAATACAGGAAAAACAGTATATGGAATTAGCAAAGAAAGAGATACAGAATCTAATCCGGATCGCAGCAGATGCACGTAAATTTGCATACGCCCCATATTCGCAGTTTGCAGTCGGGGCGGTATTGCTTGGGGCAGATACGAAGATATACACCGGATGTAATATTGAGAACGCAGCATTTACACCGGGAAACTGTGCAGAGCGGACAGCTGTGTTTAAGGCTGTGAGTGAAGGCTGCAGGGAATTTACGGCAATTGCGATCGTAGGCGGGAAACTTGATGAAGATGCGCTTGTGCAGACCGGATACACTGCACCGTGTGGTGTGTGCAGACAGGTGCTGCGGGAGTTCGTTAATCCATCCGCATTTACCGTGATTTTAGCACGCACAATAGAGGAGTATAAGGTATATACATTGGAAGAACTGCTTCCGGAAAGCTTTGGACCGGAGAATTTGAAATAGATGATGGAGGATGAATCGTTTGAGTAATTTAGAAAAACTGACCGCATATACGGTAGTGGAAAAGAAAGAATTGAAGGAAGTTAACGGATACGGGTATATCCTGTCCCACAATAAGACAAAGGCACGGGTGGCTGTGATTGAGAACGATGATACGAACAAAGTATTTACAATCGGTTTTCGGACACCGCCAGCCGACGATACCGGTGTGCCGCATATCACAGAACATTCGGTGCTTTGTGGTTCCAGAAAATTCCCGGTTAAGGATCCGTTCGTGGAGCTTTGCAAGGGCAGTCTGAATACATTCTTAAATGCAATGACTTATTCGGACAAGACAGTATATCCGCTTGCAAGTCTGAATGAGAAGGATTTTCATAATCTGATGCATGTCTATATGGATGCAGTTTTTTATCCGAATATGTATGAGAAGAAAGAAATCATGATGCAGGAGGGCTGGCATTATGAAATCGATGACCAGACAGGTGAGCTAACCTATAATGGTGTTGTATTCAATGAAATGAAAGGCGTGTATTCCTCACCGGAACAGCAGCTTTACCGAATTATTGAGAAGTCGCTGCTTCCACATACAGCATATGGCTTTGAATCCGGCGGAGATCCGGAGGCAATCCCGAATCTGACACAGGAGGATTTTATTGCGTTTCATAAGCGGTATTATCATCCGAGCAACAGTTATATCTATCTGTATGGAGATATGGATGCTGCAGAGGAGCTTACATTTATTGATGAGGAATATTTACAGAATTTTGATTATGCGGAGATTGATTCGGCTCTGACAGACGAGCCGGCATTTGAAAAACCGGTAACGGAACGGGCATATTACTCAATTTCTGAGAACGAATCCGAGCAGGATAACACATATCTGGCATACAATATGGTTATCGGTACAAGTGCGGATAAGAAATTATGTGCAGCATTCGCGATTCTTGAATATGCCTTGCTGTCGGCACCGGGCGCACCGCTCAAAAAGGCATTGATTGATGCAGGACTTGGCAAGGATATTCTGTCATCCTTTGATGACGGTATCAAACAGCCGAACTTCTCAATCATTGCAAAGAATGCGAATGCAGAAGATTTAGAACGATTTATACAGGTGCTTGAGGATACGCTTGCTTCCATTGTGGAGCAGGGTATGGATAAGAAATCGCTGCTTGCGGCAATCAATTATTTTGAGTTTAAGCACAAGGAAGGAAACTTTGGACGATTCCCGAAGGGATTGATGCTCGGATTAAATGCATTTTCTACCTGGCTTTATGATGATGCGGCAGCGCTTGATCTGTTCAGCCTGAACGATGTGTATGATGCGTTGAAGCAGGATGTAGAGACCGGATATTTTGAGGCTCTGATCAAACAGTATATTTTACAGAATACGCACAAGTCATATTGTCTGCTGATGCCAAAGAAGGGGCTTAATAATGAGATTGCAGAGCGTGAGAAGGCACGGCTTGCGGCATATAAGGAGACGCTTTCTGCGGCGGATATCGAGGAGATCCGTGCGAACATGATGCATCTGAAGGAGTACCAGAGTTCCGGTGATGCGGAGGAAGACTTGAAGAAGATTCCGATGCTTGCAATCGATGATATCGAGAAGCATGCCAAGAAAATAAATAACCGCATTCTGGAGATTGAACATGTCAAGGTACTAAGTCATGATATTTTCACAAACGGAATCACGTATCTCAGCTTGAATTTCTGTATGGATGATATCGACTATGATAAGTTCCCGGTAATTGCACTTT
Source organism: Wujia sp. (assembly GCF_056872695.1). Classification (NCBI taxonomy): domain Bacteria; kingdom Bacillati; phylum Bacillota; class Clostridia; order Lachnospirales; family Lachnospiraceae; genus Wujia; species Wujia sp. The sequence continues at coordinate 52,206 of NZ_DBMFCD010000012.1, forward strand.
TGACGGAAATTTTTAAGTATGTGGATACGGAGCATTTCAGTTACAGTGAATTGTCGAACGAAATCAATCTGTACACCGGTGGCATTGGATTCAGTACAACGGTCACCAATAAGAAAGAATATGGCGGTTATGTGACACATTTTGTCGTCAGTGCAAAGATGCTGGATGAACAGCTCGATAAGGCAATGGAATTGATTGAGGAGATTTTGTTCACCTCGAAGCTTTCGGATAAGAAGCGATTAAAGGAGATTATTGCGGAGACGCGTGCGGCAATGAAAGACGATCTGCTTGCGAACGGACATACAACAGCGGCGGGACGCGCAACGGCATATATTTCTAAAATAGGTGTTGTGAAAGAACTGACAGAGGGTGTGGATTATTATATGTATCTGTCAGATCTGGATGATCATTTCGAAGAACGCTATGAGGGACTGGCTGCTGATCTGCAAGAGGTACTTGGCCAGCTTCTGCGCAGAGATTCCCTGCTCGTGAACTTTACTTCCGATAAGAAGCCGGAGGATACGCTGACTGAGAGTCTGACGGGATTTTCCTGCAAGCTTTCGACAAGACTGGCGTTTGAGAATGTGAAGGAAATTCCGGTAGTAAAGAAGAACGAGGGCTTCAAGACGGCAAGTCAGGTACAGTATGTAGCAACAGCCGGTAATTTCTGTGAACGTGGCTATGAGTATACAGGCGCTTTGAATGTATTGCAGTGTATCTTCTCATATGATTATCTGTGGATCAATGTGCGTGTGAAGGGTGGTGCTTACGGCTGTATGTGCAGCTTCAATCGGAGTGGAAACGCGTATTTAACTTCATACCGTGATCCGAATTTATTAGAGACGTATGAAATCTATAAGAAAGCACCGGAGTATGTGAAGAACTTTGAAGCAGACGAAAGAGACATGACGAAATATATCATCGGTGCGATCAGCAGGATGGATGCACCGCTTACACCATCCGCAGATGGCAATTTCAGTCTGATTTGTTATCTGATGGGAATCGACGATGCGGATCTGCAGCGGACAAGAGATGAAGTGCTTGGCGCAACCCCGGAAGTAATCCGTGGACTTGCCGGATATGTGGAAGCGGCTGTCGATGGAGGTGTGATCTGTGCAATCGGCGATGAAGCGCGGATCGAAGCTGCGAAGGATGCATTTACAGAAGTAAAGAGCGTATTTTAGGTACAATACACAGGGAGAGACATATGGATAACTTATCGACATACAAATCCGGTTTTGTTGCAATCATCGGACGTCCGAATGTGGGAAAGTCCACATTGATGAATCATCTGATCGGACAGAAGATTGCGATTACAAGCAACAAAGCGCAGACGACGAGAAACCGGATCCAGACAGTATATACGGATGATGAAGGACAGATTGTGTTCCTGGATACACCGGGTATCAACAAGGCGAAAAATAAGCTTGGCGAGTATATGATGAATGTTGCGTACTCCACATTGAATGAGGTGGATATCGTCATGTGGATCGTGGAGCCGACGACATTTATCGGTGCGGGAGAGCGTCATATCATTGATGTGCTAAGTAAGGTAAATACGCCGGTGGTGCTTGTTATCAACAAGACGGATACCGTGGATAAACAGGCAGTTGCAGATGCTATAAACACATACAAAGAGGTACATGATTTTGATGCGATTGTTCCTGTTTCTGCACTGCGCGGACACAATCAGGCGGAGCTTATTAAGACGTTAAAGCGGCTGCTTCCGTTTGGACCGCAGTTTTACGATGAGGATACGATTACCGATCAGCCGGAACGCCAGATTGTGGCGGAGATGATCCGTGAACAGGCACTCAGACAGTTGGACAAAGAGATTCCGCATGGTATCGCCGTTGTGATCGACCGGATGAAGGAACGTCCGGATGGCAGTTGCATGGATATTGAGGCAACAATTATCTGTGAGCGGGATTCCCACAAGGGGATTATTATCGGAAAGCAGGGTGCAATGCTTAAGAAGATTGGTACGAAAGCACGTATCAGCATGGAAAATCTGCTGGACATGAAAGTGAATTTAAAGCTATGGGTAAAGGTAAAGAAGGACTGGAGAGACAGCGATACTTTACTTCGTAATTACGGTTATCGGGAGGAAAATTAAGATGAAGATCGGTTTTGACAACCAAAAGTACTTAGAGATGCAGTCACAGCACATACGTGACCGGATTGCACAGTTTGATAATAAATTATATCTGGAGTTTGGAGGCAAGCTTTTTGATGACTATCATGCGTCACGTGTGCTTCCGGGATTTCAGCCGGATTCGAAGCTGCAGATGCTGTTACAGTTAAAAGACCAGGCTGAAATCGTGATCGTAATCAGTGCAGAGGATATCGAGAATAACAAGGTACGTGATGATTATGGAATTACATATGATATGGATGTGCTGCGTCTGATCGACGAATTCCAGGCAGTAGGACTGTATGTTGGCAGTGTGTGTCTGACGAAGTATGCCGGGCAGGCATCGGCAGAGCTTTTCCGCAAGAAGCTTGCAGAGCTTGGAATCAAGTCTTACCGTCACTATAAGATTGTCGGATACCCAAGTGATATTGCCCATATCGTGAGTGATGAGGGGTATGGAAAGAATGAATATATCGAGACAGAGCGCCCGCTTGTTGTCATTACGGCACCGGGACCGGGCAGTGGAAAGATGGCAACCTGCCTGTCTCAGCTTTACCATGAATATAAGCGTGGCGTGAAAGCCGGGTATGCGAAGTTTGAGACGTTCCCAATCTGGAATCTGCCACTCAAGCATCCGGTCAATCTTGCCTATGAGGCAGCGACAGCGGACTTAAATGATGTCAATATGATCGATCCGTTTCATCTCGAAGCATATGGTGAGACAACCGTTAATTACAACCGCGATATCGAGATATTCCCGGTTGTTGCGACAATGTTTGAACTGATCGCCGGAAGCAGTCCGTATAAGTCCCCAACGGATATGGGTGTCAATATGGCTGGAAATTGTATCATTGACGATCAGGTATGCCGCGATGCATCGGCACAGGAGATCATCCGCCGGTATTATCGGTGCCTGTGTGACAGAAAGCGTTACGGACAGTCGAAGGATGACAAGAATAAGTTAGAACTTTTACTGCGGCAGGCGGGTGTCTCTATGGAGGACCGCCTGGTGGCAAAGAAAGCATTGGCAAGGGAAGAGGAGACCGGACATCCGGCGATGGCAATCGAGCTTGCAGACGGCACGATCGTAACCGGAAAGACCGGAGATCTGCTCGGTGCATCGGCAGCTGCAATTTTGAATGCGCTTAAAGTACTTGCCGGAATTCCACATGAAGTACAGTTAGTATCCAAGGAAGCCATCGAACCGATCCAGCGTCTCAAAATCCAGTATCTTGGAAGCCACAATCCAAGGCTGCATACCGATGAGATTCTGATTGCGCTTTCCACGACGGCGGCACAGGATGAAAAAGCAAAGCTTGCAATTGAGCAGCTCTCAAAATTGAAGAATTGTCAGGCACATTCGACAGTATTGCTTTCATCGGTGGATGAGCAACTCCTGAAGAAAATAGGTGTCCAGCTTACGTGCTCCCCGAAGTATGAAGAGGAAGACAGAAAATATCACAGACGTTAAAAAATTGATTGTAAATAGAATATGAATCTGATAAAATATGCTTGTTTTTGTAAGAAAAAACAGGCATATTTTTATGCATTTTCGTAGAGAATACGAAAGAAAAATCTGGCCTGCATCCGCCAATGCCATGGATAAGGATGTCAGGAACACAAGGAGGATGAGAGTTTATTGGAAAACAACACTAGTTCAACAAACATTATTGAGCTAAAGCACATCACAAAAACATTTGAGGATGGGTTTGTCGCTGTAGAGGATTTTAACCTTACGGTAAAAAGGGGCGAATTCGTAACGTTTTTAGGGCCTTCGGGCTGTGGTAAAACCACAACACTCCGCATGATTGCGGGCTTTGAAATTCCTACAGAGGGAGAAATACTGCTAGATGGTAAAGAGATTGGAAATCTACCACCAAACAAACGCCCGATCAACACAGTATTTCAACGGTATGCATTGTTTCCACATTTAAACATTTTTGACAATATCGCCTTTGGATTAAAGCTTAAGAAGCTGCCGAAGGACGAGATTAAGCGGAAGGTAAAGAAAGTTCTGGAGATGGTAGACTTAGAAGGGTTTGAGACGCGGAAGGTAGCAACCTTGTCCGGTGGACAGCAGCAGCGAATCGCAATCGCACGTGCACTGGTCAATGAGCCGCAGATCCTGCTTCTCGATGAGCCGCTCGGTGCGCTCGACTTAAAGATGCGCAAGGAGATGCAACTTGAACTGAAAAGTATGCATGAAAGACTTGGCATTACCTTTATCTATGTAACACACGATCAGGAGGAGGCACTTACGATGTCGGACAAGATCGTTGTCATGTCCGAAGGACGTATGCAGCAGATCGGAACTCCTGAGGATATATATAATGAGCCGAAAAATGCATTTGTTGCAGACTTTATCGGTGAGAGTAATATTTTTACGGGCATTATGACAGACAAGCTCAAGGTGCGTTTCTGCGGAGCGGAATTTACCTGTGTGGATGATGTCGAGCATGGACGGCTGGTGGAAGTTGTTGTGCGTCCGGAGGATGTGGAGATCACAACGCCTGAGAATGGTGCAATCACAGGAACGGTTACATCGGTTGTATTCAAGGGTGTCCACTATGAGATCACAGTGGAATCTGGCAAGAACGAGATCGTGATCCAGTCGACGAAGACCGCAGCGGTTGGAAGCCAGGTTGGACTGAATGTGGAACCGGACGGTATCCATATCATGATTCCGGAACACACACTGAATAAGATCGAGAGTGATGTAGACAAGAATTATGAGCTTACAATCTTTGATGGAAAGATTCAGTGTGATCTGACGAAGATCATTCCGGGTTCTAAGTTCAACGACGCGCATGAGCTTTTAGATGCACATGGTGACGTGATTGATTATGAGAAACTGAAGGTCGTGCTTGCAATCAAGCCACGGCATATTTCCATGAGCGATAATGAGGAAGAGGGTATCGTCTGCGGACATATCATCAACCTGATCTACAAGGGTGATCATTACAGCTACGTGGTCCGTACGGATATGGATGAAGATTTCATCGTTAACGATGAATACCTGTGGAATATGGATGACTATGTAAGTCTGGTTATTCCGGAGGAGCATATCCAGTTTTCCATTAAGAAATAGAAAAGGAGTGATATTGTATGCGTTCTTCACGTTTTGCAAAGAGCGGACTGGGTATACCTTATGCACTTTTTCTATTGCTGTTTGTAGTAGCCCCATTGTTTGTTCTTTTATATTATGCGTTTACAAACGGACAAGGTCAGTTTACCGTGCAGAATCTGGCGGCATTCTTTACGAGCCCGAATACGATCGGTACACTTGCGTACAGCTTTGCGCTGGCGGTTGTGACGACCTGCGTCTGTGTACTGCTTGCATATCCAATCGCGTATATCTTAGCGCGCAGCAATATGCGGCATAAGAGTGTGATCTTAGTTGCATTTGTGATGCCGATGTGGATCAATTTCACATTGCGTATCACTGCATTAAAAGAGATACTTACGGTGTTAGAGGGGAATCTTGCCCTGCATCCGTTTTTAAATTCTGTCATCGGCATGACGTATGATTTTCTTCCATTCATGATTCTGCCGATGTACACGACGCTGATGAAGTTAGACACGAGTCTGATAGAGGCGGCAGGTGACCTTGGCGCGAATCCGGTACAGACATTCCTGAAGGTGACACTGCCACTTTCCGTGCCTGGCATTATCAGCGGAATCATGATGGTATTTCTGCCATCTATGACAAACTATGTTGTGCTGGATATGCTTTATAACAGCACGTATATTATGGGTAGTCTGATCGGAAGCTATTTTGCATCCTACGACTGGCACAATGGATCAATGATCGCACTGATCCTGCTTTTGATCATATTGATCTTCACCCTCTTTACGAACAAATACTCGGATGAGGACGAGGGAAGAGGAGGTGCACTGATCTGATGAGAAAGACGATTGGAAAACTATTTTTGATTCTTATGCTGCTCGTTATCTATGCACCGATTCTGATTCTGGCGGTATACAGCTTTACGGATTCCGGGAATATCGGTTCGATCCACGGATTTTCTATGCAGAATTATGTAACACTGTTCACAAAGGGCGAGCTTCGGGATATGATTGTCGGGACGGTTCTTCTGGCACTTGTTTCATCTCTGCTTGCTACAATCCTTGGAACGATGGGTGCGATTGGTGCGTTTTATTCGAAGAAACTTGCGAAGAACTTTATTAACACAGCCAACCAGATTCCGGTTGTCAATGCAGATGTTGTAACCGGTTTTTCCATCTGCGTGCTGCTGATCGTTGCATTTGGCATGAATAAGGAAAGCTATGTGCCGCTGCTGATCGGACATGTAGTGTTATCTGCTCCATTTGTGTATCTGTCTGTGGTTCCGAAATTAAAGCAGATGGATGCAAGTCTGTATGAGGCGGCAATGGATCTAGGCGCGTCTCCGTCGATGGCACTCCGTAAGGTTGTAATCCCGCAGATCATGCCGGGTATCGTATCCGGATTTGCGCTGGCAATCACACTTTCGCTTGATGATTATTTCATTGCAAGCTATACAAAACCGGCAACGTTTAACACGATCAGTACGTATGTTGTCAATGCAACCAAGGGTTCACAGACAGAGATTAAAACTGCACTCTGGGCGCTTTCAACAGTAATCTTCCTGATCGTTATTCTGGCAGTGGTTGTCATGAATGTGGCTGGCAGAAAGACAACCTCTGAAAAAGGAGGTGTCCGCAATGAGAAATAAGATGTTAAAACGTGTGACAGCCGTTGCGGCGGCAGCTATGATGACATTTCTGGCGATGGTGCCGGGAACAAAGATCACACACGCACAGGGAAATGACGACGTGATCAAGCTGCGTGTCTGCAACTGGGAGGAATATATCGATCTTGGTGACTGGGATGAGGAAGAACGCATGGAGCTTGAAAATGGTGCGGAGATCTTCGGTGAGAATTCGATGGTCGATGATTTCACCGAGTGGTATTACAAGACGTATGGCAAGCGCGTGGAGGTTGAGTATTCGTGCTTCGGTACGAACGAGGATCTGTATAATCAGCTGACACTCGGCGATGTGTATGACCTTGTCTGTCCGTCTGACTATATGATCATGAAGCTGATGGCAGAGAAGAAACTGGTGCCGTTTTCAGAAGGCTTTTATGATACGGACAATCCGGATAATTACTATGTGCGCGGGGTATCCGATTATATTAAGGATACGTTTGATGAAAATGAGATCGGCGGTGAGTCGTGGAGTAAATATGCGGCAGGCTATATGTGGGGTGTTACCGGTGTTCTCTACAATCCGGAGAAGATGACAGAAGAGGAAGCATCTACCTGGGATGTGTTTCTAAATGACAAGTTCAAGCGTCAGGTTACGATCAAGGATAATGTCCGGGATTCTTATTTTGCGGCACTTGGTTCTTACAGAAAAGATGAACTGATGGATGAATCGCTCCGCAATGCACCGGATTATCAGGAACGGTTGATGCAGATCATGAATGATGTGGATTCTGATACGATTGAGAATGTAGAGGACATCCTGCAGGATATGCAGGGTAATGTTTATTCGTTTGAGACCGACAGCGGTAAAGCAGATATGATCAGTGGAAAGGTCGTTGCAAACTACCAGTGGTCCGGAGATGCTGTCTATGCGATGGATCAGGCAGAAGAGGATGATTTCTATCTGAATTTTGCGGTGCCGGAGGAGTCGACGAACCTGTGGTTTGACGGCTGGGTTATGCTGAAAAGCGGAATCGGACAGGATGCGGAAAAACAGCAGGCTGCGGAAGCGTTTGTGAATTTTGTATCGCGTCCGGACAATGCGGTGCGTAACATGTATTACATTGGTTATACATCGGTGATCAGTGGCGGTGACGATGATACAGTCTATGATTATCTGAAATGGAATTATGAGGCAGAGGATGATGAAGAGGATACAACAGAGTATCCGGTTGGTTTCTTCTTCTGTGGGGATGATTCCAATGAAGATTATATTATGACTGTGCCGGAAGAACAGACGCGCAGACAGTTGTTTGCACAGTATCCGACGCAGGAGGTACTGCAACGGAGTGCAGTCATGCAGTATTTTGATGATACGGCGAATAAGGAAATCAATCAGATGTGGATCAATGTCCGGTGTTATAATATTGAGGATGTGCCGGTACAGATATGGATTTTCGTTGGTGCGGCCATCGTACTTGTGATTTATATTACCATACGTATCCGGATGAGTCATTACCGGGAAAAGAAATAGAGAGATAACAGAACATGCGTGAGGAAATACAGGTAACGGGTATAATTTTATATGCAACACTTGTGAAGGAGTACGACAAGCGGTTGGTCATACTGACCAGGGAACGCGGAAAGATCACAGTGTTTGCAAATGGTGCCAGAAAGGCAGTAAGCCAGCTTCGGGCGGCGAGCCAGAGTTTCGTGATGGGTACCTTTACTGTATTTCCGGGAAGAGATTCCTATACGTTAGTCAAAGCGGAGGTCCGGGAATATTTTTCCGGACTTCCTTTGGATATGGAGAAGCTGTGCTATGCATCGTATGTGTGTGAGTTTATGTCCTATTATACAAGAGAGGGCAGTTACTGTGTGAACGAGCTGAATCTACTTTATGTAACCCTTAAAGCACTTGAACAGGGAACCGTGGACAATCAGCTGATCCGCTATGTGTTCGAGGTACGGCTGATGGATATAGAAGGACAGGGAATTCATGCATATACATGTGTACGCTGCAATAAGAAGGAACTGAAATATTTCAATGCGAAGGCAGGCGGGCTTCTGTGTGAGGCATGCGGAAAAGAGCTGAAGCTCACACGGACGGTATCCGAGACACTTATTTATACTCTGCAATATATCCAGTCGGCAGATCTTACGAAGCTGTATGCGTTTCAGTTAAGTGAAGAGGCGATGGCAGAATTAAAGTACGTGGCAGACCGTTTCCGGGAAGCATATATCGACCGGGAATTCAAATCGCTGGAAATACTATCATCCCTGTAAAAGCCCGACACATAAAAATGCATGGTGTATGATGAATTTCAAAAATATGGTTGCAATCTGAACCATTAGCCTGTAAAATGTTGTATGTTTCATATGGTGAAGAAAGTCACACCGAAAAATAATAAGAATCCGCACACTCCGGTGCGAGAGGAAGGAAGGTTTACAAAATATGGAAAAGACTTTAGACAAAATCGTAGCACTTGCAAAGAACAGAGGATTTGTGTATCCGGGTTCTGAAATCTATGGCGGACTTGCCAATACATGGGATTACGGAAACCTTGGAGTTGAGCTCAAAAACAATGTGAAGAAAGCATGGTGGAAGAAGTTCATTCAGGAGAATCCTTACAACGTAGGTGTGGATTGTGCCATTCTTATGAATCCACAGACATGGGTGGCATCCGGTCACTTGGGTGGATTTGCAGATCCTCTGATGGACTGTAAAGAGTGTCACGAGCGTTTTCGTGCAGATAAATTGATTGAAGATTATATGACTGACAACGGAATCGAGATCGAGGGTTCCATTGACGGCTGGACAAATGAGCAGATGGAACAGTATGTGGAAGAGAATCATATCTGCTGTCCAAGCTGCGGCAAGCATAACTTTACCGGTATCCGTCAGTTTAACCTGATGTTCAAGACATTCCAGGGTGTAACCGAGGATGCAAAGAATACAGTTTACTTAAGACCGGAGACCGCACAGGGTATCTTCGTAAACTTCAAGAATGTACAGCGTACATCCCGTAAGAAGATTCCTTTCGGTATCGGTCAGATCGGAAAGTCCTTCCGTAACGAGATCACACCGGGTAACTTCACATTCCGTACAAGAGAGTTTGAGCAGATGGAGCTGGAGTTCTTCTGCGAGCCTGGTACAGATATGGAATGGTTCCGTTACTGGAGAGAATTCTGTATTAACTGGCTGAAGGATCTTGGCATCAAGGATGATGAGATGCGTGCACGTGACCATTCTCCGGAGGAGCTTTGCTTCTACAGCAAGGGTACAACGGATATTGAGTTCCTGTTCCCATTTGGCTGGGGCGAGCTGTGGGGAATTGCAGACCGTACCGATTACGATCTGAAACAGCATCAGAATACATCCGGTGAGCCAATGGAATACTTCGATGATGAGAAGAAGGAAAAGTATATTCCATATGTTGTTGAGCCATCATTAGGTGCAGACCGTGTGACACTTGCATTCCTCTGTGCCGCTTATGACGAGGAGAATATCGGAACCGAGGAGAAGCCGGATATGAGAACCGTACTTCATTTCCATCCGGCATTAGCACCGGTTAAGATCGGTGTGCTTCCGCTTTCTAAGAAGCTGAACGAAGGTGCAGAGAAGATCTATGCAGAGCTTGCAAAGACATATAACTGTGAGTTCGATGACAGAGGAAACATCGGTAAGCGTTACAGAAGACAGGATGAGATTGGTACTCCGTTCTGTGTGACTTACGATTTTGAGTCTGAGACAGACGGCGCTGTAACTGTCCGTGATCGTGATACGATGGAGCAGGAGCGTGTGAAGATCGAAGATCTGAAGGCTTACTTCGAGAAGAAATTTGAATACTAAAAGAGGATAAGGGACAGGGATGCTTGTCGGCATCCCTTTTCTTTTTATCAGATTACTTTAATACAGTAAAGCGTTACGCAATAACGCAATGGAGAAATGAAGGACTAAATCGAGCGGGATTTACAATCACCAGACAGAAGAAAAAGGAGAGAGAAAATGGCGATTAAAATTATCATGTTAGTAATATTTTTTGGAGTGATGATCGGTGTCGGCGTCTACTGCCGGAGGCATGCGACCGATGTCAATGGATTTGTATTAGGTGGAAGAAATGTTGGACCATGGCTGACTGCATTTGCATACGGAACTTCATACTTTTCGGCGGTTATCTTCATCGGATATGCGGGACAGTTCGGATGGAAGTTCGGTCTTGCTTCCACATGGATCGGTCTTGGAAATGCATTTATCGGTTCCCTGCTTGCATGGAATGTACTTGGCAGACGGACGAGAACAATGAGCCAGCATTTAGAGAGTAAGACAATGCCGGAATTCTTCGGTGTCCGGTTTGATTCGAAGATGCTTAAGATCTTAGCATCCTTGATTGTATTTGTATTCCTGATTCCGTATACAGCATCGCTTTATAACGGACTTTCAAGATTGTTTGGGATGGCGTTTAACCTGGATTATACAGTCTGCATTGTCGTGATGGCAGTGCTTACCGGAATCTATGTGATCGCAGGCGGTTACATGGCAACAGCCATCAATGATTTTATTCAGGGATGTATCATGATCATCGGAATCATCGCGGTCATTGCATCAGTATTAAAATCAAATGGTGGATTCATGCAGGCAATCAATGCATTGGCACGAGTAGAGGATGCGCAGGCAACATCCACACCGGGTGCATTTGCATCGTTCTTCGGACCGGATCCTTTTGGACTTCTGTGTGTTGTAATCCTGACGTCACTTGGCACATGGGGACTTCCTCAGATGGTACAGAAGTTCTATGCGATCAAGGATGAGAAGTCAATCGGAAAAGGAACCTTAATATCCACAATCTTCGCAATCATTGTAGCAGGTGGCTGTTATTTCCTCGGTGGTTTCGGCAGACTGTATGATATCGACATCGCGGCACAGGGCTATGATGCGATTATCCCGGCGATGATCGAGAAGCTGTCTCCGTTTTTGATCGCGGTTGTTGTAATCCTGGTACTTTCTGCATCCATGTCGACATTATCGTCACTGGTGCTCGCATCTTCTTCGACACTGACGCTGGATATGATCCGTGGCACGATCGTGAAGGAGATGACAGAGAAGAAACAGGTATTTATCATGCGTATCTTCATCGTTGTATTTATCGCAATCTCCGCAGTGATCGCGGTTGTACAGTATAAGAACGGCGTGACATTTATCGCACAGCTTATGGGTATTTCATGGGGCGCGCTTGCAGGCGCATTCCTTGCACCGTTTATCTACAGCCTGTACTGGAAGGGCGTGACGAAGGCCGCCGTGCTTGTGAACTTCCTGTTCGGCAGTGGCATCATGGTAGCGAATATGCTCGCAAGAGCATCATTCCCAACCATATTGCAGTCGCCGATCAACTGTGGTGCATTTGCAATGCTTGCCGGACTTCTCATCGTGCCGGTTGTGAGCCTTATCACACCGAAGCTTTCCGATGAGAAGAAACAGGCGGTATTTTCCTGCTATGAAAAATAAGTTCTAAACAGAGGATTTGCGCATAGGCTATATAGAAACCAAGTTGTACGAGAGGACGGCAGCATGAGAACACGACAAACGGCGCTTCGCATGATCGTACTTTCATTTTTACTTGTGGGATGCATGTGTATCTTCGCGGCCTGTGCAAAATCAGAGAAGAAGGCTTCGGCTGCGGGGGTATACCATCTGTATTCCATGGAGTCGGACGGGGACAGCTATTCTCACGACGATATCGTGTCATATGGGCTGGATTCCATGGCACTTACGTTGTATGCGGATGGCACGGCAAGCCTTGGCTTCGGAGAGGAGACAGAGCAGTTTCAATGGAAGGAAGGCATGCTTTATTCGGATGATGAGGAGATTGCTTTTACCGTGGAAAATGGAATGCTCACCGTATCAATGGATACAGAAAGCATGGTTTTCGAGCGGGTGAAAGATGCACCGGAGAAGATGGAAGTCCAGAACCCGGAAGAAACAACCGGCACCCCGACAGACGATACGGAAGTGTCCGGAACGGATTTTCCGCAGCAGTAGATACGAGCAGCCCGGACTGAAAAGAGAATAAAAAAGGCAGTTGATTTCCGCGTAAAATACGTCCGGAAAACCAATTGCCTTTCTTTTTATGTTTTTTTATGGCGATTTTACTAAATATTTATAAAAATGCCTTTATCAATTGTGGAAATTATGTTATAATTTTTTGCAGTGTGATGGGGACGTGCCATAGTCTGCTATCGCAGAAATTTGATTACTTAGGAGGTATATGACAAATGGCAAACAAGTGGGTTTATATGTTTAGCGAAGGCGACATGACCATGCGTAATCTTCTTGGTGGTAAGGGTGCCAACCTTGCAGAGATGACAACAATTGGTCTTCCGGTACCACAGGGATTCACAATTACAACAGAAGCTTGTACACAGTACTATGAGGATGGTCGTAAGATTAATGATGAGATCATGGCTCAGGCTATGGAAGGTGTTAAGAAGATGGAGGAGATCAACGGCAAGAAGTTTGGCGATCTCAAGAATCCATTGCTTGTTTCTGTACGTTCAGGTGCCAGAGCTTCTATGCCTGGTATGATGGATACAATCCTGAACCTCGGTTTGAACGACGAGGTAGTTGCAGCTATGATCGCTGGTAACCCGGATCCAGCATTCGAGCGTTTCGTATATGATTCTTACAGACGTTTCATCCAGATGTTCTCAGACGTTGTTATGGAAGTTGGTAAGAAGTACTTCGAGCAGCTGATCGACAAGATGAAGGAAGAGAAGGGTGTTAAGTTCGACGTTGAGCTTACAGCAGCAGATCTTAAGACTCTTGCAGAGCAGTTCAAGGCTGAGTACAAGAATCAGCTTGGTACAGACTTCCCTTCAGATCCTGTAGAGCAGTTGAAGCTTGCTATCGAGGCAGTATTCCGTTCATGGGATAACCCTCGTGCAAACGTATACAGAAGAGATAACGATATCCCTTATTCATGGGGTACAGCCGTTAACGTAATGCCTATGGTATTCGGTAACCTGAACAACGAGTCTGGTACAGGTGTTGCATTTACTCGTGACCCTGCAACAGGTGAGAAGAAGCTTATGGGTGAGTTCCTGATCAACGCACAGGGCGAGGACGTAGTTGCCGGTGTTCGTACACCAATGCCAATCGCTCAGATGGAGCAGGAATTCCCAGAAGCATATGCAGAGTTCATTCAGGTATGTGAGACACTTGAGAATCACTATCATGATATGCAGGATATGGAGTTCACAGTTGAGAACAAGAAGCTTTACATGCTTCAGTGTAGAAATGGTAAGAGAACAGCTCAGGCAGCTCTTCAGATCGCTTGTGACCTTGTAGATGAGGGACATAAGACAGAGGAAGAAGCAGTTGCTATGATCGATCCTCGTAACCTTGATACACTTCTTCACCCACAGTTCGATGCAGCAGCTCTTAAGGCAGCTACACCTATGGGTAAGGGTCTTGGTGCTTCTCCTGGTGCTGCATGTGGTAAGGTTGTATTTACAGCTGACGATGCAGAGGCATGGGCAGCAAGAGGCGAGAAGGTAGTTCTTGTTCGTCTTGAGACATCTCCAGAAGATATCACAGGTATGAAGTCTGCTCAGGGTATCCTGACAGTTCGTGGTGGTATGACATCTCACGCAGCCGTAGTTGCTCGTGGTATGGGTACATGTTGTGTATCTGGTTGTGGCGACATCATCATGGATGAGGAAAACAAGCAGTTCACACTTGCAGGTAAGACATTTAAGGAAGGTGACTTCATTTCAATCGATGGTACAACAGGTAACATCTACGATGGAGTTATCAAGACAGTTGATGCTTCTATCGCTGGTACATTCGGTAGAGTTATGGCATGGGCTGATAAGTATAGAACATTGAAGGTTAGAACAAATGCTGATACACCGGCAGATGCTAAGAAGGCTCGTGAGCTTGGTGCAGAAGGTATCGGTCTTTGCCGTACAGAGCATATGTTCTTCGATCCAGAGAGAATCGCAGCATTCCGTGAGATGATCTGCTCTGATACAGTAGAAGAGAGAGAAGAAGCTCTGGACAAGATCCTTCCATATCAGCAGAATGACTTCAAAGCACTCTATGAGGCACTTGAAGGAAATCCTGTTACAATCAGATTCCTGGATCCACCTCTTCATGAGTTCGTTCCTACAGAGGATGCTGATATCGAGAAGCTTGCTAAGGCTAAGAATAAGACAGTTGATGAGATCAAGGCTCTTTGCAACTCACTTCATGAGTTCAACCCTATGATGGGTCACAGAGGATGCCGTCTTGCTGTTACTTATCCGGAAATCGCTAAGATGCAGACAAAGGCAGTTATCCGTGCAGCTATCGAAGTTCAGAAGGCACATCCGGATTGGAATGTTGAGCCAGAGATCATGATCCCACTTGTATGTGAGGTTAAGGAGCTTAAGTATGTTAAGAAGACAGTTGTTGAGACTGCTGATGCTGAGATCGCTGCTGCAGGCGTAGATCTGAAGTACGAAGTTGGTACAATGATCGAGATCCCTAGAGCTGCTCTTACAGCTGATGACATCGCTAAGGAAGCTGACTTCTTCTGCTTCGGTACAAACGATCTGACTCAGATGACATTTGGTTTCTCAAGAGATGATGCTGGTAAGTTCCTCAATGCTTACTATGATGCTAAGATCTTCGAGAACGATCCATTTGCTAAGCTTGACCAGACAGGTGTTGGTAAGCTCATGGATATGGCAGTTAAGCTTGGTAAGCCAGTAAATCCAAAGCTTCATATCGGTATCTGTGGTGAGCACGGTGGAGATCCTTCATCTGTTGAGTTCTGCCACAAGATTGGTCTTGATTATGTATCATGTTCACCATTCCGTGTACCTATCGCTAGACTTGCTGCTGCTCAGGCTGCAATCGCTAATAAGTAATACACCGTACACGTTGGTGAATAGAACTTAATTAGTTTTATAGAAAAGAAGCTTCTGTTACTGTTCCATAACAGTAGCAGGGGCTTCTTTATTTTTTAGAAATTGTGTATAATATAAGAGAAAGAATTTTGTTTGCTATGATATAATTATGTGAATATAGGAGGTGTGCAACATGTGTTATACAATTGAAGAAATAAAAGTAAAAACGATACCAGTTGCTAAGAAACATGGCATATCTCGCATGTGTTTATTTGGTTCTTATGCAAGAGGAGAAGCAAATGATGATAGTGATGTTGATTTATATGTAGATAAGGGAAAGATGACAAGTTTGATAAAATATATGGCATTTGTGTATGATTTGGAGAATGCGCTTAATTGTCATGTTGATGTCGTCACAACAGGAATAAAGGATAAAGATTTTTTAGACAATATCCAAAGTGAAGGAGTGGTTCTTTATGAAGAATAATGATATAGAAGTGCTTAAAAAGATTATTGGATATTGCAATGATATAGAATTGCTGAAAGAAAAATATAATTGTAGTTTTGAAAAATACGAGAGTGATATTTCGTTTCAATATTCATGTAATATGTGTATTATTCAGATAGGTGAATTGGTTGGTCGGTTATCAGAAGATTTTGTTGGTAATCATAATGAAATACCATGGCACGCAATAAAAGGAATGAGAAATTTACATGCACATGATTACGAGAATGTAGACCTTGAGATTGTATGGAATACTTTAATAGAGGATATTCCAAAATTAAAAGAGCAAATTAAAGAATTGATTTAATTTTTTTGAAAGTCCGGATGACGTATGAATTATCTGGACTTTGATTGTTAAATTCTATTTTGTGTATACTTGATATGGTTACAAAAATTGAAATGAAGTAAAAGAACGAAAACATGGGGAGTATAATGCTGGAAGATGAACAGAAGAAAATAATCACATATCATAGAATATGGTTTATACGTCTGATTGCAATGATTGTGGCATGTCAGGCATTGAAACAGTTAATTGGTGCATCACCATTGTGGAGAGGTGAATATCCATTTGGGCTTGCTTTTTACACGAAGTATGCCAGACTTTGCAATATGGATGATTTTGTTAAAGTGTATGGTGCAAATTTCTGGCTAGGATTGGAAGTGTTATTTACCTGCGCATTGGTGTGCTATGTTCTGGCATGGATTATGCAGAAGGTAAATGAAAAAACTTCGGCGCGTTTGGATTTGTTTGCGGATGTGACAGTAATTGCAGTTTTGATTGTCGATTTTATAAGCAATCTGTATTGCTTTAAGGCGCATGTCTATGCAGAACAAAGTACAGTTTTGTATTTTGTGCGAATAGCAGTGATGATAATTGTTTTACTTATCCACATATACGAGTATCGGCGAAATAAGAATTTGTTTGATAAGGAGAGCAAAACGGTTCATATATCGTCTCTGGTTGTGGGAATTGCATTCGTGTGTGTGTCCGCATTTTTCGTTGGAAAGAATTTTGTTATTTACAATAATTACAAATCATTCTATGGTGCATATGCGAAAGAAGAACACGGTCCGGATGCAGCATATGAGGATAAAGTAATGAATTACAACGAGCGTGCAGTGGCAAATGGGGATGAACTGTTTTTCTTTCATAAAACTGAGAATGCAATCTGCAAGGTTGATAAAGAAGGCAAAATGTCGACGATCATTACGTTCGATGAGATCAAGAAGGCTTGGGAGATGGATGATAGCGAGGAAACCGGCTGGCTCATCCGGTTAGATTATTATGATGGATATGTATATTTTACATATTATTTACAGGATTCCTATTTCTTAAGCCGGATAAATGTGGAAAATGGAAATGTAGATGAACCATATACAGATTCAGCTTTTTATTGCGCAATAAAAGATGGATATCTCTATTATGAGACTCCTGTAGACGATGATTATGAGTATTTTGATGTATATAGGGTAAAAATAGAGAGTCAGATAAATATAGATAAGAAGGAATTATATCTGGGAAAATTTATTGGCGAAACTTATAGTCGTGCAAAGGATTTTTATGCTGAGATTATCTATGATGATGATAGTTATTATCTGGAAGCTGTCTATAATGAGTATGGTGAAAAAAGTATCAGGAAAAATGGAAACAGATATTTGTTATGTACGGATGAGAAGGGGAAGTATACGTTAAAACAGTGTGAGAAAACAGACCAGAAACAAGAGTCCGATGAAACACAGTATACGACAATATCGGAACATGTGCTGGAGTATAATTCCTATGGTGATAAACTGTTTTATCTGAAACAGGAAAATGAAAATACAGAATTGATACAGACGGATTTGAATGGCAATAATGAAAAAGTTCTAAAGCAATATGCGGATTGCTATGAATCGGTTGCATATACTGATCCGACCTACATCTTTTCAATTATGGTATGTGAGGACAAGCTTGTTGTTATGTATGAGGATCAGGAGAGCAATCCGAAGTATGATGTGGTTGGGTATTGAGAATTAAATATATATGATTATTTACGGCATAGCTGTGAAACTGGCTGATGGCCTTATGAAAGGCGTGTGGTATGCAAGGGTGAAAAGCCGGAAAACCAGATGGTTTACATGTACACATTTGTTGTCACAAACATGGATTCATTACCAGAGTATCTCATCAAATTTTACTACAAAAGAGGACTGATGGAAAACTTCATAGGAGTCCTTTGCCATTTTATGTTGCAGTGACAGGGGCTCCGTTTCATTTTGAAGAGTTAAGAGAAACGCCGACTATTAAGAGGAGGAAAAAGGATGTTGTATATAGGATCCAGAATACAGGAATATCGTAAGAAAGCCGAACTGAGTCAGGAAGAATTTGCTGATAAGATAGGTGTAAGCAGACAGGCAGTGTCCAAATGGGAGAGAGATAAGGCATATCCGGATCTTGACAGACTTGTGTGTATATGTGAGATACTTGATGTTCAGATGGATGAGCTTATATATGGAGAAGAAAGAAAAAAACAGGGTGAACTGACTCAGGAGAATCTAGCACCAGACAATATAGTGCACATGAAAAATCTTCGAGGCAGGAACCGGTTCATGAGGCTTAAAGTAATATTTGGAATTATGACAGTTATATGTATATTTTCCATTGTTATGATGGCAGTGTTGTTTGTCAGGAATGAGTGGAGCAACCATAAAGATAAAAACGATAATGTACGTGTTGAGAAGGTGTACCAGCAGTATACAAAGGCTGATCTGTGT
This sequence comes from Wujia sp., assembly GCF_056872695.1. NCBI lineage: Bacteria > Bacillati > Bacillota > Clostridia > Lachnospirales > Lachnospiraceae > Wujia > Wujia sp. The sequence continues at coordinate 71,176 of NZ_DBMFCD010000012.1, forward strand.
TATTTTGATGATGATGGAAGAAAGATAATGAATACTGTATGGCTTGATGTGCCTGGAATACGGGATGGAGATTATATACAGTGTTACACAGGAAATGATAATTCAGGATTGTTTTTGAACTACAGCCTGTCGACGCTGATTTTTGTTGCGGTTTTTGTGATTGTAATGATTATCCTTCTGATACTTACAGGATCCGAGATGCAAAGAATAAAGAAAGAGGAAATACTTCAGATAATACTTGAGGATGAAAAAGCGGATGAAGAAATTTAAAAAGGTATTATATGTGATTATATCTGTCGTTATATTTGCAGGTGCAATAGCTGCTGCTTTGGATTTTATGGGCGTAATCAATCTGAAAAACCATGATCAGACAGAAGATGAGACGTTGTACTCTGAACTGTGGCATATCGTATTTAAGGGATATGCTTTTTCCGTAAAACCAGCAGGAATAGCTATTATACATGAAAGTGGCTGTCTCAACATAAGAAGTACCGACGAGTATCTGGTACAGATAGATGTTGAGGATGATTCTGCTGATGATTTTTGGAATGACAGAGACGGACGTGTACAACATATGAAGGAATCCGGCTATACGATGGAACAGTATCCCGAGAAGATTCGTGTGGATGACAGGGAGTATATAAGATATATAGTGAGCATGAAGGAGGAACGTGGCGCTGAATATGACAGTTCATATTTCTGTGTGCTCATTTCAGATGCAGGAGATGATAAACGGTTTCTCACAGTGGTAAGATTTGATGGAACAGATATAGCTGCCATGGATACTGCATCGAGAAATGATATGTATGAAAAGGCCATTGATGAGGCAGCTTGTGTTACTTCCAGTGCAGTTCCTACGGATGAGACAAATGATATGACAGGCTCATACTGGCAGGCAGATGGGTATTCAGGCACATTCAGTTCAGATGTCGTGAAAGAAGAATATACTGATGCAGAGCTTGTGGACAGCATTGCAAATGAAGATATATATGTATCCTATGAAATTCCAGAGAATTTCATACTTCTAAGAGATGATCAGACTGGGAAATCTTATTATTCTGAGGCTGATAAATCACAGGTGATAGTGTCTGTTATTCCGTATACATGGAAGAGTGCAGCTGATATGGCAGAAGACAGCAACTCTGCCGGGATTTCCAAGGTTACAGCCGAAGGACAGTATGAGGAAAAGGGAAAAATTTACTATTATTATGCCTATTCCATATTGCGTATACGGAACGGCACAAGGAAGACTTCGTATTACTTTAATGCGTATACAGATCTTGAAGATGGCAATATATACAGCATAAATGGATTTGCTGATGATTCTCCGGAGATAATGAACCCTAAGACATATACAAGGTTTATGAGCATCACTGAGGAGTGAGAAAATTAAAAAATATATATTGATTGATAAAAAGTGATAAAAATTGCAAAAATCAATCATTGCTACCACTGGTTGCATGGATGCTACTGATTTAACCTCGACAGATTTCGGGTGATAAGTGATAATAAATCCGAAAACATATTTTTATCAAGGAGGAACATACTATATGAAAAACAGAAGGATGCTGCAGCTGGGACTTGTCACAGTAGTACTTGGAATGTCTCTTGTTGGCTGTGGGACAGACGAGTCGGACAACAAAACAGAGAAGACAGAGGCAACAGAACAGGTAACTGTAACGGAGGAAAATACTACAGGAGAAGATGCTGCTGATATATCGGCAGATGATACGGAGGATATTGCTGATACATATGATGAATCAACGGAGTTTACGCTTCCGGTATATGATGATTTCACATTGGATCAGGGACTCAGCGAGAAATATGCAGATATGGACAACAGATCATTTGTGTACAATGGTACGAAGCTCATATTAGGAGAATCAACACTCAAGGATCTTATAGATGCAGGTATTCCATTTGATGAGAGTGACCTTAACAACAGTGGCAACAATGTAAATGTAAATTATGAAACTGAGAGGTATCAGGCATCTATCAACGATTATGTAACAATGCAGTTTAAATTTGGTAATTTCACTGACAGCGAGCGGAAGGCTGAGGACTGTGTGCTTTCATATGTGAGATATTCGCACCTCTATGTACCACAGCCGGATTATGATGCTTCCATGAATGCTGAAATCAGTGAATATATGATAGATGGAGCAAAAAAGGTACATTTTTCATTCCCTACTACCCTTACAAAGGATGAGCTGCTGGAAAATAGCAGTGAAAATGCTGAAGAGGATGGGAAAAATGTAAAGTATATGATAGAATCAGAAGTGTATATGGGTGACAGTGGATATGAGTTCGAGTTTAATGATGTAACCGGACAGCTGAAAGAGGTTCGTATAAGCTGGCTTCCATAAGTAATGATTTACTTGTGTATGTTATAAAAAAATAAAGCAATCCCGTTTGGTATATTTTCCAAACGGGATTTTTATGTTATAGTAAAAGGCGAGAATGGGAAGAGGAAAATATATATGAAGAAAGATAAGTTGAAGATAGAGAAGAAGATATTACGATTATCTTTTCTGGGAAGCCTTTTATTTATTATAGCGGAAGGAGTTATGGCGTGGATCACGCATTCGCATTCGCTGCTTACGGACTGTTTGTTTGATGCGGCAGATCTTGTTATGATCGGACCGTTTCTTGTGCTGGTTCCGCTTCTGTATAAGCCGGTTACGGAGAAGCATCCATATGGGTATTCACAGGTAGAATCGCTGTTCCTGCTCGTGAAGTACAGCGTTCTTCTGGCACTCACCTGTAATCTGCTGGTGGAGAACGTAAAGCTGCTCGTGCATGGCGGACATGAGGTAAATGCTGGGAAGATTGCGGTGTTTGAGTTCCTTGTCTGCATAGGATGTGCAGCGATGTATCTCATACTGAATCATTACAGTAAGAAATACGAATCAGAGACGATCAAAGCAGAGCTCTATATGTGGAAGCTGGATGTTGTGAGCAGTCTGGGTGTGGCGGTTGCTTTTGTGGTACAGGTGTTGTTGCTTCATACGAAGCTTCATTTCCTGACACCATATATCGATCCGGCGGTTGCAGCAGTGATGGCAATCCTACTTATAAAGGAGCCGGTCGTTGTGATCTTCCAGAGCATCAAGAATCTGGTTTTGTTTGCACCGGAGGAAGAGGTGTTGAACCAGATCCGTTCGATTGTAGATAAGCATATGAAGGATTATCCATACGAAGTGACATTCCTTGATGTAATCCAGACGGGACGGAAGATCTGGGTGGAAGTCTATATCGGCAACCAGACGGATGTGATACATATCAGTATCCTGCATCAGGTACGGGATGAGATCAAGCAGGAATTAAAGCACAAATATGATCAGGTGTATATCGAGATTATTCCGGATTAGAAGATATCCTTGTGGTTTCGTAAGAAACCATATCAATTCGATGAATTCCAGAAAAAAATAAGACGTATACAATTATGGATTGATTGTATACGTCCTTGCTGATACATTAGTCGAAATACCCAATATAGTCAACCTTGTAGGATCCGTTTGGAAACAGGTAGTTGTACAGATCAATAAAATAATCATCGGTCATGCTTGCCATGAAATCAACGACAATTTCATTCGGATCCTGACTCAGGTAGTGCTCCATGTATTTATCAATATCAAAATAATGACTATATTGGTTGGCACTCCGAATATAATTGATATGATGTTTGTAAAGGATGGATGATTGATCCATCCTTTTTGCCTGTGTGAGAAGTGCTTCATACATATCGTGGAACATCGGCTGGATGTTATTGTTGTACATATCATTTAATTTTGGATTGTTGTATATAGTCTGATAGTTTTCCTTTTTGGCATTCGAAAATGTCTCATACACTTCTTTATCCATGCTGATATAAGGCTTTCCGTAGCTGTGTTCTATGATACTGACTGTCATATTATTGATGATCTGTGCGTTGGTTGTGCCAAGTGTACCGGAAGTAAAATCATCATCATTTTCAATCAGACCGATCTTGACTGCGTCCTGCCGGTCCTTGCCAAGATATGCAATAATGTCACTGATCCGCATGATACAGCCCTCCAGTGTGCCGGGAATCTGTCGTTTGTTCGCAGAAGGATCGGTGTAGCAGTCTTCGAGATTGGTATCAAATTCTCCCCATGGATCCGTGGCAGAAAAGCGCTTTGGTTTATATTCCTGCTGCTCAAGCTCACCATTATGGCAGATGACACCGTCTAATACCTGCAGGCTTACATTCCGGAAAATCAGATGATCCAGGACACGTGCACTGTGAATATTATGATTGAACAATCGTCCGGTATGCCCGTTATAAAGTGCATTTAAGAAACGCTCCCCGGCATGTCCGAACGGAGTGTGACCGATATCATGTCCAAGGGAAATCGCTTCAATCAGATCCAGGTTTAAGCCAAGTGTCATGCCGATAGTACGTGCGATACGGGAGACGAGCTGCACATGTAACGCACGCCTGGAGATATCGTCATTTTTATAGCAGGAGATAACCTGCGTTTTATCCGAATAACGGTTATAATAGTTGTTGTGCAGGATTTTCTCGACATCCATAACGAAAGCAGGACGCCAGAGATGCGGCTTGTCATGGTCGTCAAAACGGCGTATGATCGCAGAATCCGGGCAGGCATATGGATTGACCCAGTGATTCGCGCGATCTTGCTCGATACGTTCTGATAAATCCTTGGATAATGTATGGTAACTGTTATTTTTATTTGCAGGCATGGGGCGTTCCTTCCTTATACACATGTTTTTAACTGAAAATATCTTAGCATTTTGAAGGAAAAAAGACAACTGTACACAGATATGCAGAGAGAAATTATTGTTGAATTATTGTTGAAAACGGAGAAATATATGATGAAAAAAGTATGCTGACATGATACAATGAGCATTATAGATTAAGATGATACAAGGAGCAATCGTATGGAAACATGGTATTATGAAGTGGTGAGTATAGATGGAGATTATGCAAATCTCAAACGGACGGATATCGAGTCCGATGATCTGAAGCTGGTTGCAAGAGCGTTGCTGCCGGAGAATATCGGGGAAGGCTCAAAATTAAAGTATGAATTTCTACAGTATGAGTTGATCGGATGAGAGTAGGAAAGGAATGACAGCATGGAAGAGAGAATAAAAGAAAAACGGGTTGCGGATTCTCTGACAGAGCAGTTCCACGAGATTCGTCCGGAACATTTAAATGGTGCAGATGTGATGTTTGGTGGTATACTGATGGGCTGGATTGACGAGGTGGCAGGTCTTACGGCTATGCGGCATTCTGAGGGGCATGTGCTCACCGCATCGGTAGATAATCTGACTTTTCTGCGTAGCCTTCGCCAGCATGATATTGTCGTATTGATCGGACGCGTAACCTATGTCGGAAATTCATCGATGGAAATTCGCGTGGATTCGTATTTAGAGAAGATTGATGGCATGCGTTATCCGGTGAACCGTGCGTATCTGACACTGGTTGCATTGGATGAGGATAATAAGCCGCGGCGGGTGCCAAGGTTAAAACTGGAAACGGTTGTGGAAGAAGCGGAATGGGAGGCCGGAAAGAAACGCAGCGAGCTTCGGAAACAGCGAAAGAAGGAAGGCTTTTAGAATAGGAGTTTATCAATGTTAGAAAAAGTAGATGCAGTCAATAGCGTGATCAATAATTTTATCTGGGGCGTCCCGGCGATGATCTGTATTATCGGCGTTGGATTATATTTGAGCTTTCGTACCCGGTTTTTGCAGATACGGAAGTTCCCGTATGCCATGAAGGTGACATTTGGACGAATGTTCAAGAAGAAGGAAGCGGGCGATGGTGCGCTCACACCGTTTCAGGCAGTCTGTACGGCACTTGCGGCAACGGTTGGAACCGGAAATGTAGCCGGTGTAGCCGGAGCCATCGCCATCGGAGGACCGGGTGCAATCTTTTGGATGTGGATATCTGCACTGCTCGGTATGTGTACGAAGTTTGCAGAGGTTACACTTGCGGTGCATTTTCGCGAGAAAAATAAAGATGGCGATTATGTCGGAGGACCGATGTATTATATTAAGAACGGATTGAAGAAGCATTGGCAATGGCTGGCGTATCTGTTCTCTGCATTTGGCGTATTGACGGTATTTGGTACGGGAAATGCGACACAGGTCAACACGATTACAACGGCGATTGACTCTGCATTGTTTAATTATAATGTAATTTCCGAGGATCAGGTTTCTACCTTGAATCTTATAATCGGAATTGTGCTGGCAATTCTGATCGCGTTGATTCTGCTCGGCGGAATTAAGCGGATCGGACAGGTAACAGAGAAGCTGGTACCGTTTATGGCAGTGATGTATATCGTGCTTGCAATCGGAGTTGTGCTGCTGAATGTCAAGAACGTACCATCGGTATTTGCATCCATCTTTGAAGGCGCATTTAACCCGGCATCTGTGACCGGTGGCGTTGTTGGAAGCTTCTTCATGAGTATGAAGAAGGGAGTTTCCCGTGGAATCTTCTCGAACGAGGCTGGTCTTGGTACCGGTTCGATCGCACATGCATGTGCAGATACAAGAAAACCGGTAAAGCAGGGATTCTTCGGAATCTTCGAAGTATTTGTCGATACGATTGTGATCTGTACATTGACCGCACTTGTAATCTTATGCAGCAAAGTACCGATTGGATATGGAGAGGCGGCAGGCGCAGAGCTTACAATCAGTGGATTTACGGCGACTTATGGTGGCTGGGTATCCATCTTCACAGCGATTGCAATGTGTTGTTTTGCATTTTCAACAATCATCGGCTGGGGACTTTACGGCGTCCGATGTATTGAATTTCTGTTTGGTACACGGGTAAATAAACCCTTCATGCTTGTGTATTCCCTGGTTGCAATCGTTGGTGCAACGATGAATCTCGGACTTCTGTGGAGCATCGCGGAGACATTTAACGGTTTGATGGTAATCCCGAACCTGATCGCGGTATTCCTGCTGTCGGGTGTCGTGGTGAAGATGGTGAAAGATTATTTTAATGGTATTGAAACATATTAGTGAAAGATGAGGCGGCAAAGCAGATGCAGGATACGTTGAATTGGGCAGTGCTTGGTACCGGTGTGATCGCAAATGAGATGGCACAGGCATTGCAGAAGATGGGAAAATCGTTATATGCAGTTGGAAACCGGACACATGAAAAGGCGGTTGCATTCGCTGAAAAATACGGTGTTTCCAAAGTATATGATTCGATTGATGATATGTTTTTGGATGAGAATGTAGATATCATCTATATTACGAGTCCGCATAATACACATTATGCATTTATGAAACAGGCGCTGATGCATGGAAAGCATCTGCTTGTTGAAAAATCAATTACGCTTAACAGCAGAGAATTGGATGATGTGATCGCGCTTGCGAAAGAGAAGAAGCTGGTGCTTGCAGAAGCAATGACGATCTGGCATATGCCAATCTACAAGAAGCTCTGGGATATCGTGCAAAGTGGTGAGCTTGGAAAGGTGCAGATCATCACGATGAATTTCGGAAGCTTCAAGGAATACGATATGTCAAACCGGTTCTTCAATATGGATCTTGCCGGTGGCGCGATGCTTGATATCGGTGTGTATGCGTTGTCGATCGTTCGGAGTTTTCTGGATGAACAGCCGGATGAGATTGTGAGCCAGTGGAAGCCTTCTCCAACCGGTTCTGATGAGCAGGCAACAATTCTGCTCAAGAATGCACAGGGGCAGATGGCAACGGTTGCACTCTCGATGCATTCGAAACAGCCAAAACGTGCGATGATCAGTCTGGAAAAAGGATATATCGAGATTATGGAGTATCCGCGTGCGGATAAGGCAGTCATCGTGGATGCCGAAAGTGGCGCGCAGACGGAGATTACAGCCGGAGATACTGCGGATGCGCTGTATTATGAGATGCAGGATATGGAGCAGGCGGTAAAAAGCGGGGATGCATCCGCGATGCAGCTTGCGTATTCCAAGGATGTGATGGAGATTATGACGAAGCTTCGGAAAGACTGGGGCATGAAATATCCGGGCGAAGTGTGGTAGTGTGATTAAAGGGAAGCAACAAAGGGTAACATAAATCAAAAGATAAGGAGTGAATGAAAATGGCAGAAGTAATTTTAAATAACGATAATTTTAAGGCAGAAGTACTCGATGCAAAAGGGCTCGTACTCGTTGATTTCTGGGCGACGTGGTGTGGTCCGTGTAAGATGCTGGCACCAACGGTTTCTGAGATTGCGGACGAATATGAAGGAAAAGTCAAGGTCTGCAAGCTCGATGTGGATCAGGCAATGGATATTGCGATGTCCTATGGCGTGGCAAGCATCCCGACTTTGATTTTGTTCAAAGATGGCGAGATCGTGAAGAAAAGTGTCGGTGTGGTATCCAAGACTGAGATCGAGGCAATGTGGAGCTAGAACATAGCAGATATAAAGGAAGGCAGGGCTTATGATGAAGATAGAGCATATTGCGATGTATGTGCAGGATCTGGAAAAAACAAGAGATTTTTTCGTGAAATATTTTGCAGCAAAGTCCAATGCCATGTATCATAATCCAAATACAGATTTTAAGTCTTATTTCTTGTCCTTTGACGATGGGGCACGGTTGGAAATCATGCAGAAGCCGGGTGTGGAAGCACAGACAGAGAACCAGATGCGGACAGGATTTATCCATGTGGCAATCAGTGTCGGAAGCAAAGAACAGGTAGATAAGCTGACAGAAACACTGAAGCAGGATGGATATACGGTGACAAGCGGCCCACGTACAACCGGTGACGGATATTATGAGAGCTGTGTTGTAGCGGTGGAAGGAAATCTGATTGAGATTACGGTGTAATGTGATTGGTTGACACAGTAAATACAGGATGGTACAATACAGATAAAATATTATCTATATTGTACCATTTTTTATATAAATAGATAATATTTTATCTATAATAAACATGGTAATAATAAGTAGGAGCGATAAAAAGTGGAAGAATTTGTGTGGGAAACAGCAGAAGAATTGGATATGGCACTGGCAAAACGAGTAAAAAATATCCGTAAACGCCGATCAATTTCACAGCAGGAGCTTGCAGATAGAAGTGGTGTCAGTTATGGTTCTGTCAAACGATTTGAGACAACCGGACAGATATCGTTGCTGGCTCTTACAAAAATCGCAATGGCGCTCGATGTAGCTGATGAACTGCGAGGCATATTTACACAGGTGCCGTACCGGAATATTCAGGAGGTAATAAATGAGACAAAATAATATACTCCAGGTATTTTATGGTGACAGACAAGTTGGAACACTGGTTTTAAATGCAGATCATAAAGTAGCATTTGAATATACGGATACATGGCTGGAGGAAGGTTTTTCCATCAGTCCATTTTATCTGCCATTAAAAAGACAGGTATTTGTCCCGGTGAAAAACTATTTTGATGGATTGTTTGGTGTTTTTTCGGATAGTCTGCCGGATGCATGGGGACGATTGCTGTTAGATCGTATGCTTCAGAAAAATGGACAAAATAAAGATACCCTGACTGTTTTAGACCGGTTGGCAATCGTGGGTGAGTCAGGCATGGGTGCGTTGACCTATCGTCCGCAAAGGGAAATGAAGTATGATATAGAACCGGATAATCTGGATATACTTGCTGAACAGTGCTGCAAAATCTTGAATACGGAATATTCCGAGAAACTGGATGAATTGTATGCATTAGGCGGGACGAGCGGTGGCGCCAGACCTAAAATCTTTACACAGGTAGATGGAGAAGACTGGATTATCAAGTTTCCGGCACATGTAGATCCGATCGATGTCGGAAAGATGGAATACGATTATGCGTGTTGTGCCGGAAAATGTGGAATTATAATGACAGAGACAAGGCTGTTTCCGTCTGATAAATGTAAAGGATATTTTGGAACGAAGCGTTATGACAGGGAAAGAAAAGACGGAAAAATATATCGTTACCATGTTATCACTGCATCGGCATTATTAGAGGTGTCACATGAGATACCGAGTCTGGATTATAATGAATTGATGAAGCTTACGAAGATTCTGACGAAAGATCGTGATGTGGAGCAGATGTACCGGCGTATGTGTTTTAATGTATATGCACATAACAGGGATGATCATTCAAAGAATTTTTCCTATATTTATGATGAGGAACATGCAAGGTGGGAGCTTGCTCCGGCGTATGATCTGACGTATAGCAACACCTATTATGGGGAACATACAACAACTGTGAATGGAAATGGAAGAAATCCCGGACTTGCAGATCTGGTTGCCGTTGGAGAAAAGGCGGGGATGAAGAAAAATATATGCAAAGAAATTGCAGAGCAGATTGAAGCGATGGTACACAATATGCTGGGAGATTATCTAAAATTATAATGATAGAAAACGCCATTTTGCACATACTATCGGAAACAAAATCAGATAGGAGATGTGGAAGATGGAACGGACAGCAACACAGTGTATTACCTATGGGTTATACATGTTATCGACGGTGTGGGAGAAAAAAGCAAATGGCTGTATCATTGATACATGTATGCAGATCAGCCACGAGCCGGTTCAGATCGCAATCGCGGTTTCCAATCAGAGTTATACATGTGAATTACTCAAAAAGAGCGGGATGTTTGCAGTCAGCATCTTAGATGAGACATGCACCTTCGAGACAATCAAGCATTTTGGATATCAGTCTGGAAGAGATGTTGACAAAATGAAAACACTGGAACTTCCGGTCAATGAACAGGGAATCCCGTATCTCGGATGGCAGAGCGTGTCGATGCTTGGAGCGACGGTGACAGAGAAGATATCTTGTGGTTCCCATACGTTATTTATCGGAACTGTGACCAAATCAAAGATACTGAGTGAGAAAAAACCGCTCACGTATGCAGAGTATCAGAGAAGAGTGAAGATGTACACATAAAAAAGGGGAGTGGCTTTACAGCCATTCCCCTTTTGTCAGGTATTGATTTCGTTCCGCACCGACGGAGATAAATTGTATCTCGTGATCAAGCAGTTTTTCGATCGTTTCTATATATCGTTTTGCATTGTCCGGCAGTTCATCATAAGAACGGCAATGCGAGATATCCTGCTGCCAGCCAGGAACGATATCGATGACGGGCAGGAGATTATCCATATTATCTGTTGGGTCAAAATCCTTAATATGTTTCGTGTGCTGCAGGCATTCTGTGATAATCGGAATTTCCTTCATGGAACTTAGGACATCCAGCTTTGTCAGGGCAATCCGGTCTGCGTTCTGGCATTGGAGTCCGTAACGGCTGGCAACGGCATCAAAAGGACCGACACGTCTTGGACGTCCGGTTGCAGCACCGTATTCATTGCCGGCACGGCGAAGATCATCCTTCCATGATTCGGACATTGCTTTCTCTGCGGTAAATGGACCGGCACCGACACAGGTCGAGTATGCTTTCAGAACACCGACGACATGGGAGAGTGAAGTACCTGGGATTCCGGCACCGATCGGACCATAGGCAGAGATCGTGGATGAGCTGGATGTATATGGGAATATGCCATAGTCAATATCACGCATGGCGCCAAGCTGTGCCTCCAAAAGCACCTTTTGATTGTCTGCAAGGGCATCTCTTAAGAATGCACCGGTGTCGCAGATGTATGCGGAGAATGCTGCCGCTTGTTTTTCACACCAGGAGAGCAGCGCCGGATAGGACATTGGCTCCTGATGATAACAGCCGGAAAGCTCCATGTTTTTGGCATCCAGCATCATGTGCAGCCGGTTGTGTATATAGCCATCGTTCAGATGAAGCAGATCACCAAGCCGGAGCGTTTTCTTTCTATATTTGTCGCTGTAAGCATAGGCAATACCGCGACGTGTGGAACCGAAGGCGGAACCATCCTTTTCCAGCCGGGCTTCTTCTAGTTCATCCTGCACCCGGTGCCAAGGCATAGAGATTGTGGCACGCTTGGAAAGCTTTAGATTTTCTGGTGTGATAGGAATACCTTTTCCTCGCAGCGCCTCGATTTCCTTCGTGAGATGCTCTAAGTCAATGACCATTCCATCCCCTAAAACACATGTGACATCCGGATGCAGAATCCCGGATGGAAGCAGATTTAATACATATTTATCACGACCAACAACGACGGTGTGACCGGCGTTATTTCCGCCTTGATAGCGGACAACGATATCCGCCTGCTCTGCTAATAGATCGATGACACGACCTTTTCCTTCGTCACCCCAGTTGATACCTGTTACGGCTGTAAGCATTTGTTTGTCCTCCTTTGTTTGGTAAGGTAATTTATGTTATGTGCAGTACCGGAATGTACGGTCAGTCAGAATTCTTGCAAAGATCAGACCGAGTGGAAGTGCAATGATAATCATGATTGCAGATGTAAACCACGAGACCGCTTCGGTAAGAGACATAATGCCAAAGTTATAAATTGCACGATATAAGTAAAGTCCCGGAACCATAATAACGATGGAAGGAACCGTAAGTGAAATTCTTGGATATCCATGATTCTGTTTTATAAAGGATGCAAGAAGTCCTGCTGTCAGTGCCCCAAGAAATGCAGCTACAGCGGCAGGAATTCCACAATGGTCTACGAGCTCCAGACGGAGTGTATTTGCGACAGCACCAATCATTGCAGCCGTGCATGCCATTGAAACAGAACTGTTGAACATTAGGGAAAATCCGAATACACCACAGAAGCTGGTAATTATCCGGAGTATAAAATGTACCCATACATTGATATGCATGTCTGCGAAAGACAGCGGCTGCAAATGTAACAGCAAAGCCATGATCCATGCAGACATGGTTGCAACCAAAACGATAATAATGGAATAAGTCAGTCGTTCCAGACCGGATCGTAGATCCAGCTTTGCAAGGTCAATGCCGCTTGTAATAAATGGAAATCCAGGGATGATAAACAGGATAGAGCATATATAACCTGCTTCGTGCACCGCGGCCACATGGAACAGCATTTCGGCAAGCTTCAGACAGATCGTGTAGATCAGACAGGCAGCCGAGATAGAAGCAGCAATGTTTAGAAATAAGGTAAAATGATGCTTGATCAGTTTTGTTCGTATGATATTACCAACACCTGCAGCAATGAATGCAAGAATCATTTCCACGGGACCGCCGCCGAGCAGAAATGTAAATGCACAGCAGGCGAGTGCTGCCGCCAGTCCTAATTTGACAGGAGAGTAAAGCGCATGGATTCTCTCGATTTCATCGAGCCTTTTATGGATTTCTTCACCGGTCAGATGGGCTTCGATATTCGGAAAGCTGTCGACGAAACGCTCCATTCGGTAAAGCTTGGATGTGTTTACGCCTGTATTTGCAATACTTAAGGATTGGGACACACAATCATTTCCATCAAAACAGTTAAACTCAATGGACATCAGACCGACATCGACCGTGCATGTTACACCGAGTTCTTTGGAAAGCTTATTCATGGATGTACGGACACGCCATGCTCCGGTTCCACAGGAAAGCAGGATCAGACCGACACGACCGATAACGGAAGCTTTTTCAATCAATCCCGCATCGGAGATAAGCACGTTGCTGTCATCACCGGTATAATCATGCCAGGGGATTTCCATGTGATTTTTTTCCATAATATCAACATAGGAAGTTGAGATCGGATCAGTGTTCTTCTTCATATAATATCGCCTCTGCTTTTGTAATATGCCGTTTCAGATTATTCAAAAAAACGGAATTTGGCAGGAAGATTCCAAGCTCGTCAAAACGCTCATTGTGTTCGAGCAGAGTATCCTGTCCGTAAAATACAAATGCCATCGGGAGTTCCTTCTCCAGTTTTACCATCAGATCCCAGACTGCGGAATAGGCTTCTGCTTCGGTTTCTTTTTTCTTGATCGTGTCCGGAAGCTCGCGGATCAGGAGAACGCCGGTGCAGGATTCCAGATTTTTCTGCTTGAGGTCCATAGAATCAGATGCATATGCGTGGCTGTACCGATAACCCTGTGCTAAGAACATATTTTGTGTTGAATCGATTTCTTTGCATACGTTCTGAAAATGATGATATTCTTTCTCATGAACTGTTTTTTTATATTCGGGTAACAGATTTCCATCTGTATCTGTCATGATAATCGGGTTTTGCTTCCCATCAGCATTGAACCGGTATGGAATCAGATAAGAATTCCGCAGCAGATCAAACAGTGTATTCTGACAGATTGCCATTAGAAATGCAGACAAATCCCGGTTGTGGTATGCATCAAACAGGACATTGGCAAATGTGGATGCAGAAGGGGAATTATCTGTATCGTCAGTCAGCGCGAGAGAATTACAAAAGGTCTCCTGCAGTTTTTCACATGCCCATGGATCATTTAATATTTTCTGGAATAAAACATCGGCATGTTCTTCTCTTGGAAACATTGTTGTATTTTTCATAATATGCACATCCCTTCTTGCTTTTTCTTTTCGGACAGATTATACTATGCATACAGAAATAAGTAAAAAGTATAATTGATATATTGAAGATACTACTTTGATATATCAGAATGAGGAGAGGCATGAACGTAAATTTTGAGTATTACAAGATCTTTTATTATGTGGCAAAATATGAGAATTTTACAAAGGCGGCCCGTGTATTGGGAAATAGCCAGCCGAATATCACACGTGCGATGAATAGCTTAGAACAGCAGATTCATAGTACGTTGTTTGTTAGAACGAACCGTGGTGTGCAGCTGACACCGGAGGGACAGCGCCTGTATACGCATGTATCTGCGGCAATGCTGCAGTTATGGGCGGCAGAGGAGGAACTGGCCGACAGTACGGGACTGACACATGGAAGTATTGCAATCGGCGCGAGTGAAACCGCCTTGAATATCTATCTGCTGGATAAGCTGAAAGAGTTTCATATGAAATATCCGGGTATACGTCTGAAAATCTATAATCACTCAACTCCACAGGCAATCGAGGCAGTGAAAAGTGGAATGATTGATTTTGCAGTCGTGTCAACCCCGGCGGAGGTGGAAGCCCCGCTCAAGGAAATTGTATTGGAGTCTTTTCAGGAGGTATTAGTCGGAGGAAGAACGTTCATGGCACTTGGAAGCCAGGAGATATCGCTGTGGGAATTAAAAAATTATCCGCTGATATGTCTTGGACGTGAGACGATGACATTTCAATTTTATAATCAGTTGTTTTTATCATATGGACTGGAACTGTCCCCGGATACGGAGGTTGCAACGACCGATCAGATCCTGCCGCTGGTAAGGCATGAACTTGGACTTGCATTCGTTCCAAAAGCGATGGCAAGAGAATCTATAATGGAAAGAGAAATCGTGCAGATTCCGTTAAAAGAAGAAATTCCGAAACGGGATATCTGTATGGTATTGGATAATCAGCATCCACTCAGCGCTGCCGCAAGACAGCTTAAGAACATGATATTGCAGGCAGTGGAGGAAGAGAAAGGGGAGTAAACGATGACACTACAACCGTTAAGAAAATGCTGAGTCATCTGGCTCAGACATATCTGACAGCAATAAAGAAATATTTATCTTAGAATCATAACTACCGGCTTAGCCGGTAGTTTGTCCTGCGGCTATAAGCCGCTGTTACCTGCTTGCCTCTAAAGAGGCTCTGAAGAATCCGCCTTCCGCACTA